>JBATTM010000227.1:0-16310 GCA_049670545.1 Polyangiales bacterium | reverse complement strand
GTGTAGTACTCGAAGTGCCGGGCTTCGAAACCGGTAATCTCCTGCCAACGCGCGATCGTTTCCGCTTCTGTCGGAAACCCGGGTAGTCGATCGATCTCGAGCCCCTCCGTGAAGCATCGGTCCGAAGCGAGCCACCACGCCAGGTCTTGCACGGGATCGCCGAGTCGCACCATCTCCCAGTCGAGCACGGCGACGCACTCGATTCCGTCGAAGATCTGGTTGGCGAGTCGAGAGTCGCCCCAGCAAAGTGCGACCGGCTGTGTGGATGGCTTGTTGGCCTCTAGGTACGCCAGCGCCCTCACGATGTCCGGGTGGCGTGACGCCTCCATACCCCAACGGAAGTACTCTCGATAGTAGTCGAGCTGTTGGTCGAGTGGGGTATCGCCCCGTTCAGGTTCGAGAAGAAAGTCGAAGTGACCTCGCCACGAGACACCGTGCACTGCGCACATCGCTTCGAACCCGTTCCACCACAATGCCTTGCGCTCGGCTTCGTTGAGATCTTCGACGACCCAGCCGTCGTCGTGCATCGGTGGGTTGTCTGTGGGGATTCGTCCCTCGATGCGAGCCATCAGGTAGAAGGGAACCCCGAGTACGCTTTTGTCGGTTTCGAGCCAGCGAACCTTGGGGACGGGAACTGCGGTCCGCTCGAGGCCCTCGAGCACTTTGGCTTGCAGCGCGATGTCGTAGTACGGAAACATCACGTACTCTTCGGGCTCGAGGCGGGCGACGAGGCCCTCACGGTGCGTGTCGCCGTCCTGCTCGTACTCGAGGTCGAACAACAAGGTGTCGCTCGAAAAGCCCGTGCTCAGCGGCGCATCGAGATCGAGGACGCGCACGCGGTCGGGTGTGACTCCCAGCTTCGGTGCCAGCCATGCACCGAGCTTGCGCGCCACGTCGTCGAGGTCTCGTTCTTCGTCTGCGAATGCCATGGTCGAAAAGATGCTCCGTGTGGAGCGCGGCCTGTCATCTACGCCATTTCCATTTTGGGGTCGAGGGAGCCGTGGCGTTTTCCGGTGCCGTTAGCTGACCTCGGGCGGTGTCCAGTCGTTGACGACCCGAAACAGCCGCCCTGGCGGGAGCACCAGGCGTAGAAATCGAAACGTGCGGCTCTCGCCGATCCAGATCTGCTCGTGGCCGCGCTCGAGGTCTCGAACGATGCGTTTCGCGCATTCGTCTGCGCTCATCTTCTTCCAACGTTTCTCGGACAGCATCGGGGTATCGACGGTTGGCGGGAACACCTCGATGACGCGAATTTCGTCTGCGAGGTGATAGCGCAAGCACAACGTGTATGCGTGAAGCCCAGCCTTGCTCGTGCTGTACACCGGCGTGTCGGCCAATGGGCCGAGGCCCGCCGGCGATCCGACGATCACGATCGCCGGGTCGTCCTGCGAGCGCAGCATTTCCAGCATGCGCTGCGTCAGCTCGATCGGTCCAAATAGGTTGGCGTCGATAATCGCCTTTGCGGAATCGAGATTCAGGCCGCCCGCGAGCGAATCGAACCCGAGAATGGCGGCGTTGCTGATCAGCGTATCCACTTGGTGCCCGGCCTCCACAATGGCGGCAAGCATCCGCTGGATCTCATCTGAGTTGGTGAGATCGCATCGGAATGCATGAATCGCGTCGTACCCTTCCGCGGTTTCCGCGAGCGCTTCGATGCGCCGACCACAGATCAGCACTTCGTTGCCCTTGTCTGCGAGTCGCCGCGCGAGGCAACGCCCGATACCGGTCCCGCCCCCCGTGATGAGCACGGTCCTTCTAGAAAGCTTCATTTCGTCCCTTGAGTTGTAGTCCCATCATGGCTATGCGCCACGTGGAATGCCGACGCGCGCGCTCCGCTTCTATTTCGACTACATCTCGCCGTACAGCTACCTGGCTTGGCAGGAACTCCCCGATCTCGTCCGTCGCCGCCGATTGACGCTCGAGCCCATTCCCATCCTGCTCGCCGGGTTGCTCGACCACCACGGCCACAAAGGGCCAGCGGAGATTCCACCAAAGCGGGCCTACGTGTTTCGCGATTGTGTGCGGCGTGCCGCGGCACTCGAGGTGCCATTCAACCCGCCGTTCTCGCATCCGTTTCATCCGCTCCTTTCCTTGCGCGTCACGTCACTCGACATGAAACCCGGAACACGAACGATGCTGATCACGAGGCTCTTTCATGCGACGTGGGTCGAAGGGCGGGACACCAGTGACACCGAGGTGGTCGGTTCTGTGTGCAACGAAGTGGGCGTGCCCGACGCGCTCGCGCGGGTTCAGGAGCAACCCATCAAGGATCGCCTGAGAGATGCGACCGCATCTGCGGTCGGCCTCGGTGTGTTTGGGGTGCCAACGATGCGGATCGGTGAGGAGCTATTTTGGGGCGCGGACAGCCTCGTTCATCTCGAGGGGTTTCTCACGGGAAGGGATCCTCTAGGCGATGCGGATCGGGAGGGGTGGGACCGCGTGCAACCCTCCGCGATACGGAAGCGATCGCGCTGAGGGCGGACCGCTCGATCAGAGGGCAGTCACGAAGCACCCCAGGCGAGCATTCCCCCGCGCATCGAGGCGATACGTTTGAACCCGAGTTTCTCGAGTTCGAGCGCGACACGCCCGGAGCGCCGGCCGGATCGACAGATGGTGATGACGGGTTCCTCTCGGTCCCATGCCCTGCAGGCGGCATCGACGGTGCCCATTGGGAGCACTTCCACGCCCTCGATCGTCCCGTCTGACTCGGCCTCGTCGATCTCGCGCACGTCGACCAGGCGTATCCCGGCTCGGTTTTCTGCAACCCACGCTGGCGTGACCTCGGGGACGCCCTCGGGACTACGTTCGATCGCGGCCCATCCGCGTTCGGGCAGGGGATCTCCAGACATCGATTCGGGGGGTACCAACCCACAGAGCAAGTTCGCCGGCACCGCTTCGTGGAGCTTCTTGGGCGTCGGCAGATTGAGGTTGTTCATGATCTCCACGAACGCAGCCTCTGATTTCCCGCCGCCTACTCGCGGGTTGTGCGCCCTCTCTTCGGCGACGGTGGTTGCGGTGTGTCCTCGGTAGTCGTGCGCGGGCCACAGCATCGTGTCGTCCGGGAGACTGAGGATCTTCTCGTGGATGGAGTGGTAGAGCCGATGCGGATCGCCTTCTTGAAAATCGGTTCGCCCAGTTCCCCGGACGAGGATCGCGTCCCCCGTGAAGGCGTTCTTGTGATCTGCCGTCACATACGTCACGCATCCTTCGGTGTGGCCCGGGGTCGCCCGCACTTCGAAGGCGAGCCCTCCGGTCTCGAGTGTGCTTCCGTCGTGCACGAGGATGTCGGCTCCGATCGCGCCGGCACCTGCTCCCACGACGGCCTTGCTTCCGAGGCGCGCGCGGAGCAGCCCCGACCCCGTGATGTGATCGGCGTGCGCGTGCGTGTCCATCGTATAGACGAGCTTCAAGCCAAGCTCGTCGAGAAGCTTGATGTCGCGTTCCACCTGATCGATCACGGGATCGATCAATACCGCGTTTCGCGATTTCTCGTCTGCGACCAAGTAGGTGTAGGTCCAGGTCTCCTGATCGAAGAGTTGCCGAATCAACATGAGAGTCCTCCTGCGCGTGCTGATTGTGCAACACGTGTGCCAACGTCAACACCCGGAGCTGACGAGATTTCGTGGCCGAACGAAATACGAACCACGAGATGAGACGCAGATATTGCGGTCAGACACCCCGTATGGCGCGCCGACCGCGTACCATAGCTCGGAATTCCCCGCGCTGTCGGCTCCCGTGGTCTTGGCAGTTTGAGTGCTAAGTAGGGCGCCATGGATTCCTTCACACCCATCGCATCGACACTAGGCGGGGTTCTGATTGGGCTCGCATCCGCGGGCCTCCTCCTGTTCCACGGCCGCATTGCGGGCATCAGCGGCATCGCGGGCGGGATCTTTCGGCGGGTCCCCGGTGATGTCACGTGGCGGGTCATGTTCCTCGCGGGCCTCTTCGCTGCCGGCCTCGCCGGCGGTCTTGTGTACCCCGAGGCGTATCGGGTCGCGATCGATCGGTCGACCGCCGCCCTGGTCGTGGCGGGCCTCGCGGTGGGCGTCGGTACCCAACTCGGAAGCGGCTGCACGAGCGGGCACGGGGTCTGCGGAATCGGACGCTTCTCTCGAAGGTCCATGGTCGCCACCGCCACGTTCATGAGCGTCGCCGCCGTCACCGTGGTGATGATCAACGAGCTGTGGGGAGGCGCGGTATGAAACCGAAGATCGGTGCGTTCGCGGGGGGCCTCATGTTCGGGATTGGCCTCGCGATCTCCGGGATGACCCAGCCGGCGAAGATCGTGGGGTTCTTCGACTTCACCGGACACTGGGATCCAAGTCTCGCGTTCGTGATGGCGGGGGCGCTGGCCGTCTACGCTCCCGTGTACCGGCGCGTGGTCGATCGATGGAGCCGTCCCATTTGGGCGGAATCGTTCTCGCTGCCTTCGCGCCGCGACATCGACTGGCGCTTGTTGTCCGGCTCAGCGCTCTTCGGGCTCGGGTGGGGGATCGGGGGCTATTGCCCAGGCCCTGCCGTGACGTCCGTCGGCGCGCGCTCCCACGACGCGCTGATCTTTGGGGCGGCGATGCTCGTCGGGGTGGGCGTGTACCAGCTGGCGTTGCGCGGGCCTCGGGCGAGCTCAGCACGTGGCGAAACCGCGGCGCCGGAAGCCACGGTCGACGGATGAACGGAGTTGTCTTCGGATCGTTCAGCGCTGCCGTCGGAACGGAAACGCCATTTGGGTGCCGAACCGGTCTGGGTACTCGTCGACATGCGCGAACCCGAGTGAAATGTCTCGCCCAGACCCGGGCCAGTAGACCGTGCCGAAAATCCAGTCCCAGACGCTGAGGCTCAATCCATAGTTCGCGCCGTACTTCGCCGGCATGTGCTTCGCGTGGTGCCAAATGTGCATCTGGGCCGAGTTGACGACGTAGCGGAGTGGGCCGATCGGCACCCGAAAGTTTGCGTGGTTCAGATGACCAATCGATAGCGCGATCATGTCGATCAGGAAGAACTCCTGAATGCCGAACCCGATCATGGCGAGGGGCACGTACTGAACCGTCCGATAGACGACGGTTTCCATCCAGTGGTATCGCAGGTGCGCGGCAAACCCCATCTGCTCGACGGAGTGGTGAACCTTGTGGAACGCCCACAAACGCGGGACCCGATGCAGGAGCCGATGTGTCCAGTATTGGATGAAGTCGCGTAGGATGAACATCAACACCAGCTGCGCCGCTAGCGGCAACAGCGATACGTCGATCCACGGGACGTCGCCGAGCCCGATCGCGTGGCGCGCACCGGCGAGCCAATCGACCACGACATTGGACAACGCGTTGTAGCCGATCAACCAAAACAAGAAGAGGTTGAAGAACATGTAGAATCCGTCGAGCCAGAAGTCTTTGCGGATTCGTGGCTGGTCTTTGCGCCACGGGAACAAGAGCTCGAGCGCGTACACGATCAGGGAAAGCACGATCAACCCGTAGAAGTAGCTGTGCAGACTCGGATGCGTGATGTCGTTCCACAAATACCGCGCGTAGTCGCCGAACGATCGCGTAAACAGGGTTGCGTAGTGCTCCCACATGCACCGTGCATAGGACCCTCTCGGCGTTCGGGGTAGTCCAACTGACCCGGCCCGGCGCCAACTCGTCTTTGCTCACGCCCGGTCGCTTTCTGGTGTATCGTCGCACGCTCCCATGAACGCAGCGTCCACCGCACTGACGGTCACATTCGCACTTTTGGTCCTCGCGACGGCGCTCGCAGCATTCTGGCTGGTCCGAAAGGCGTACCTTGGCCCCGACGGTGCTCCTACTGAGCAGCACGCATCGTTCCGGGCGTTCTTTGGGCTTGGGTTGTGGATGGCCCTGACCGCGGCGCTTGCTTCGAGTGGTGTGCTCGGCGACTTCGACGCACGGCCGCCGCCCATGTTGGCGCTCATGGGAGTCACGGTAGTCGCGGCGGTGTGGCTCGCTTTCTCGGCATTCGGCACTCGGATCATGAGCGCGTTGCCCTTGGCGTGGCTGATCGGGTTCCAGTCGTTTCGCTTTCCACTCGAGCTGGTCATGCATTGGGCTGCCGACGAGGGGGTCATGCCCATCCAAATGAGCTACTCCGGAAGCAACCCCGACATTCTCTCCGGGATCACTGCGATCGTCGTCGCAGGGATGCTTTTTCGAGGTGCGGGTACGCCCCGGACACCGTGGCTCTGGAACGTGCTCGGAACGTGTCTCTTGGCGAACATCGTCGTGGTCGCGATTCTTTCGACTCCGGTCTTCGCGTACTGGGGCCCGGATGCGCTCAACGTGTGGGTGACCCAGCCGCCGTTCGTCTGGCTACCGACCGTGCTCGTTCCTTTCGCGCTCATCGGTCACATTCTTCTTTGGCGGAAGCTGCTACGTCAACGAGCCGAGGGTTGATCGTCTAGGGCTCGTGGCGGTCTTTCGTTTCGCGGTCGAGTACCTCACGGGTCTGTCGGAACCAGTGCTCGGCTCCCGCGGCACTCTTTCCGATCGATGTAATCCCAAACTTCCCGAACTCGCTGAGCGCGCCTGTGAAGTGAAACAGCACCCCGGCTTCCGACCACGCCTGATAGTGGAGGCCATTGACCGCGGCGATGTCGAGCAGGTCTTCGACCAGAAGCCCTCGATACTCGGGAGCGCGCATGGAGTCGGTTGCCACGTAGAACTGGGGCTCGCCTCGCGGTGTTAGGTAGAGACCCGTCTCCGGTTCGTATCGCCCATCGGTCATCATGCGCAGCATCATCATCGGGTGCGTGGTGCCGCCCATGCGTAGATTGGTCTCGATCGCGAACCGTTCCCACGTACCGTCCGCTGCCCGCGTGCACAGAAAATCGACTGCGAGTCGAGCGACTGCCCCTCGAGCTTGAAGCACCTCTGCCACGCGCATCGCGTCCTGTTGAATCGTCATGCGGTAGGCCGCGTCGGCCGGGAAGCGACATCCAGCGTAGATCTGCCCATCTCGTCCCTCGACGAGTTGATCGTGGGTCGATAGCAGGTCGACTCCGCCGGACGGAGAGATCCTGAGCTGACAGCTCGGGGCGGTCTTCTCGGGCGCATCGATGAATGCTTCGACGACGCCCGCCTCCCGCTCGAGCTTCTCGAGGAATCTCGGCCAAGTCTGAGCTGGGTCGACGAACCGCATCCCATGAAGCGCTCGCGCGAGTTCCGCTGTCCGGGCGGCGGGGCTCGACGCGGTCTCGGGCCCCACGTCCCGAATCGCGGACAGGTCGAGGATTGCGTTGCCTTGTCCACTGAATCCAGTGTTGTGCTTGACCACAACCTTCTCGAGCGCAGGATCGGAGGCCCACAGCGCGTCGATCGCCGCGACCACTTCGTCCTCGCTTTGCAGGTTCTCTGCGCCAGGAAGCAAAGGCACGCCTGCCTCGCGAAACACGGTACGCGAACCACTCTTGGTACCGAGCCACAGAAGGTCGGGGTCGACACCGTAGAGGGGAATCCCCAGCTCGACCGCAAGGTCTCTTTCCGCCTCTGAAACAGTGAAGCAGGTCATCATCGCGCGCGCGGGGTCGATGCATTCGCGTATTCGCTCGACAAGCCGAGGACGTCGAAGGATCTTCTTCGACAGTGGGGTCAACGACGCGTCGTACACTGAAATGACCGTGAGCCTTCGTCGCATGTGCTCGTGGGGGATTCCGCTGATCAGCGACAGCATGTAGTCGATGGCTGCCGGATGGATGGGCGTCGAAGTGACGTAGACGACCCGCGCGCGCGGGCGTCGCAGCAGGTTCAGCACGAACATCATGCGTTCTTCGTAGTGGAGGACGCCATCGATGGTGCTCGACTCGATGCCATCGAGCGACAGGGACGGGATCACGACGATGTCGCGTGCTTCGGGCCCGCGGCTGTTGATCAGCTCCCAACGATCCGGCAGATGCGCCTGCAACGCCTGAAATGCGGCGGTTTCCCCCCCACGCGCGGCCATGGGTTTTCTATAGCATGGGAGTGTGAGAGAAGAGGACTCATGGCAGCTCCGGAGACGGGCGAGGGCGCGAACGACGGGCTCTTTGGCTTTCTCTCTCGTCGTAGGTTTCTCAGGGCGACGTTGGTGACCGGCGGCGCCGTGCTCGGTCTGGGAGGGGCGGGTCTCCTCGCGCTCCGGGGCCGCGCGCCCGAGGTGGAAGGCCTCGCGGTCCTCGATTCGCATGAGTACAAGACGGTCCAGAGCCTCATCGAGGTCATGTTCCCGCGGACGGAGGCGGTTCCGGTCGACGTTGCATCGATGGAGTTGGGGCGCGCGTTCGATGAATTCCTGGCGGGTGAACCGGCGCACAACGTGAAAGATCTCAAGAGCGCATTGGTGTTGATCGAGTTCGGTCCACTGGCGTTCGACGCGCGGCCGACGACGTTCTCGAGGCTCGACCCGGACGCACGCCTGGCCCACTGGAATTCTTGGGCCACGAGCGACGTCCTGCTGCGGCGCCAGGTGAGCATCGCGATGCGTAAGTTTTTCAACCTCGTGTTCTTCGACCATGAGGCCGTGTGGCCGTACATCGGATACCCCGGCCCATCGATGCTTCGCAGCCGGAGAGTCCGCCAATGAGCGGCATCACCGATTGGTCGACCACCCCGCCACCGGCCTCGATCAGCACCGAGATTTGCATCATCGGTTCGGGGTGCGGCGGTGCGACGGCCGCGCGGCTGCTCGCCGAAGCGGGGCATGAGGTCGTGGTCCTCGAAGAGGGAAGGGACTACGTCGGCGCCGAGCGCAACCAACGCGACGCCGACATGTACGACCAGCTCTACATGGATCGCGGCGGAAGGGCTTCTTCTGATCTCTCGGTGACGGTCTTGCAGGGGCGCGTGCTCGGAGGCGGTGGCGTGATCAACGCCTGTGACGTCGTTCCCACTCCAGAGTCGGTTCTCGACCACTGGGCGACGAAGTACGGGCTCACAGATTTCGCGCCTGCACGTTTCAATCGCTTCCAACAGCAGGCTCTCGACGACCTCTCGGTGAATCGCATTCCCGAGAACCTGGTCAACACCGCGAACGCCAAGCTACGGGCAGGGACCGAAGCGCTTGGGTTCCGAGGCGAGGTCATGATGCACAACCGCGTGGGCTGCCAGGGCCTAGGAACCTGCTTGATAGGGTGCCCGGTCCACGCCAAACGTAACCCGCGCATGGTGGCCTTGCCCAAGGCGATCGAGGCGGGCGCACAGGTGTTCACGCGCGTCCGCGCTGTCGAGATTCGATACCCGGAGCGTGAGCGCAAGCAAGTTCGCGCTCGGGTTCTCGATCCACGCGGCTACCACGAGCGCGAAGAGGTGACCGTCGAGGCGAGCGTCGTCATCGTTGCTGCCAACGCCATCGCGTCAGCACAACTCTTGCTTCGTTCGGGGATCGGAAATCGCTTCGTAGGCCAGAACCTCATGCTCCAACCGCAGCTTCCGATCATCGGGTTTTTCGATGAGGTCATCGACGCCTTCGATTTGATCCCCCAGTCCTATGCAGTGACGGAGTTCGAAGAAGACAACGCGGAGTACGGCCTCTGGGGATATAGAATCGAGGGGATCATGGGAACTCCCGGGATCGTTTCTACGCTGCTTCCGACCTCTGGGCCCACGGCGCTTCGCGAGATGACGGCGTACAATCGCATGGCGTCCTCGCTTCTCTTGGTGCCCGACCGCCCTTCTGGACAGGTTCTCGTGGAGCGTGGGGGCCGACTCGTGATCGAGTATACGCAGCGCGACGATCATCGGGAGCGCCTTCGGGATGCGGTCGCCAAAGCGGCACGCATCTATCTGGAGGCGGGCGCCACGCATGTCGTCGTGCCGACCTCGCCACCGATCACCATTGCGTCCGCGAGGGACGCGAACCGCGCGGCCTCTCTTTCGTTCGCGCCAGCGACGGCCCCACTGATCAGTGCGCACCAACAAGGGACCGTCCGGATGGCGCCCAGCGATCGCGCAGGCGCACTCGATCTCGACGGACGCGTCTTCGGTGCGAAAGACATCTACGTGTTCGATTCGTCCGGATTTCCAACCAGTGCGTCGAGCCATACGATGACCCCGATCATCGCAACCTCACGAATGCTGACTACCAAGCTTCTGTCGCGCATCTGATCGCGTGCGCTCAGATCTTGCTTAGGATCTCTTCTTCTTCGAGCGCCATGTCGTCGCGGATCGCGTGCGTCAGCTCCAGCACTCCGACCAGCAGCTCCTGACCGACGGCGGTTTCATCGAGATCCTGAATGACCCGCTTGAGAAGTTCCCTTTGCGCCTCGTGCTCCTTGCGCATCGCCGCGTGGACGTGCTCGGTAGTCTCGCCACCCGTCGCAAGGGCCGGAAGTCGATACTCTTCGTAGTGAAGGTGATCGTCGAGCGCGGTGCCAAGTGACTGGAGCTCCTCTCGGAGAGTACGGAAGGTCGCTGCGTCGCCGCCCCTGGCGTGTTGGCTCAGTGCCTCCACCCGAGCGAGGCGCGCGGAGAGCTGACGATGCTCCTCACGGATGCGGTCTCGAACCTCGACGGGAGAGGGCGTGTCGGCTCCGGATTCCATCTCGATAGTCAAAGCATACACGAAAGCCGAGTGATTTCAGGACCTCGGCTGAATTCCCCGGAAGCCCGCCGTCTATCGTTTGTCTAGGTCTTGACTAGGAAAATATAGACACTACGTAGACAGTCATGGGCACGGTCTCGGAGGCGACGATTTCGAACGGGCACGAAAGCCTCCTCTATCTCGGTACGGGGCGGGTCTTCGCTCGAACGCGGAAACGAAACATGGATGTGCGACCACCACCCCATCCATGGTCAGGCGAATTCGTCTCTGCGGCGCGGATGCTCGTCCCGTATCACTTTTTCTAGGATGTCATGACTATCAACGGAACCGCACACCCCACTGCAAGTCACCCTCCTGCGAACGGGGTCTACCCGATGCGGGTCGCAGCTCGGCTCACAGGCCTGACCGCCGACACGATTCGAGTCTGGGAGCGTAGATATCAGGCTGTGCGACCCGAGCGCACGCTCGGCAACAAGCGGCGGTACTCTGATTCTCAGGTAAGACGACTCGTGCTGCTACGGCGCGCGACGGAGCTCGGGCATTCGATCGGGCAAGTCGCCCGCCTCGAGGATGACGACTTGCGCCGGATCCTCGGAGAGGGTGATCCCGGGGACGCTAACGCGGCGTCCCTGTACGATGCGCTCGTCGAAGACTACCTCGCGGCCGTACTGACGTACCAGGTACGAGATGCCGAAACGATTCTCACGCGCACTGCGGCGATAGTTCCGCCGATGCAACTCACGTTCGACGTGATCCTTCCGTTGATGCGTCGCATCGGAGAGTTGTGGGGTAGCAAAGACCTCAGGATTGCACATGAGCACATCGTCTCGGGGCAGCTGCGCAGCTTGCTTGGGACGCTCATGCGGCATGCGGAGCCGATGCCGGGCGCAACGCGAGTGATCGTCGCGACTCCCCCGAAGCACCTGCACGAGTTCGGTGCGATTATCGGCGCGTTCATTGCGGCCAGCCGTGGGTATGAGCCGATCTATCTAGGCACCAACCTTCCGCTCGAAGAGATCCGTGAGGCGGCGACCCAATCAGGGGCGAAGCTCATTCTGATGAGCGTCGCGCGCGACTGTGATCCCGAGGAACGCGACGCGCTTCTGCGTGGGTTCGAGCAGCTTTCCAAGAATCACGAAGTCTGGCTTGGCGTTCCCTCTGGTCACGCGCTTGCCGAAGAGGAGGGCCCGATTCGAGTCCTCCACCGATACGAAGATCTCGATCAAGCGCTGGTCGCGGAGCAATCGAACGGTGACGTCCGCGCGCAGGCGTAGCCTGTGGTGACGCGGCCAGATGCCCGCAAAAATGGCGTAGCGCGCCTGCGCGCCTGAAGGTGCCGTCGACGGGCAGTCCCTACTGCCGGCAAATCGAATATACTCCCGCGCATGTTCAGCAACTTTGCTCGCGAAGTTTGGGTCCACGCCCGCCATCTTGTATTGCTCTCGACCGTCCCCGCGCTCGTTTGGGCCGGCTGCGTCGAAGACACGGGGGGCGGGACGGGGGGCACCGCGGGGTCTGGCGGAACCGGTGGAAGCGGCGGTTCGCTACCAGACGCGACCCTGGTCGTCACCGCAGACTGGCTCAACCAATCGCTGACCCTCCTCGACTACGACAAGCTCGTCGATGGGCAAAGCGACGCCGAAGAGGCGATTCTAGGCACGATCGACCTTTCGGACTGGGAACCTGGCCCGCTCGAGCTCGAGATCACCCCTGACGGAGAGACGGCGGTTGTCTCCGTAGGCCCAGGCTTCTTTGATGGCAGCGGGCTCACCAACATGATCATTGGTGCGCCGGACGTACCCCCGGGAGGGACGCTGCTCATCGTTGATTTGGCTACCGGACAAGCCGAATCGATCGCGACGGAAGATGTGCCCATGGGGATCGCGATCAGTCCCGACGGCACGCGCGCATACACGGCCAACTATGGAACGACCGATGCGCGCGGCGATAGCCTCTCGATCATCGACTTGGTGACGCGCCAAGTGATCGAAGAAGTCCAGGTGGGTTCGGGCCCCGAGCAGGTCGTGCTGAGCCCAGACGGTTCGCTCGGGGCGATCAACGTTGCAGGTGCGGATGGGGTGCGAATCTTTCAAACGGCGGATGTGGCCGGCACCCTCACGGAGATCGTACCGACGGGCAATGACCCGTCGGACATTGCGTTCCTCGGAGGAAACACACGGATCATCGTGACCAATAGCCAGGGCTTCAACGTCACCTTGATCGACACCTCCGATCCGAGCGCACCCTCGCCCATCCAGAATTTCGCCACCCAAGGTGGCGTACCCTATGGCGTCACGTACGTCCCTGGGCGCAACATCGTTCTGGCGGCCATGAGTCCGCTGGCCGCGGGGTTGCCCGCGAACTTCGTCACCATCGACATCGATGGCGACGTGCTCACGCCATCGCTCCCCGATGCACTTCCGGGCGGATCGTTTCCGCTGACCGTCGGTGTCGACGCCCTCGGCGACTTCGCATTCGTGGCGCACGTCAGCGACCAGGAATTCTCGATCATCGATCTCGACACCGGTGACATTCGCGCGATCTCGTGGCTCGGCCCGTTCGGTCCGACCTACGTCGCCGTCCAGCGCTGAACGCGCGATCATCATCATGGCCTTCATTCCGTCCTCGGCGGAACAGTGGGCCCCCCCTTTTCCAACTGTCTATATTGAGACCAGAAAAAGGGGACAGTCCCCTTTTTCGTGGGGGTGAGTAGATGACTGGTTTGCGGGGTTGGGGAGTGCTTGCGTTGCTGCTTGCAGCGGCGACTTGGTTTGTACCAGAGGGCGCGCGTGCGTTTCCTGATGAGCCCAACAGTTTGGACGAGGGCGCCAACGCGCACGACAAGCGATTCCAGATTCTTGGTGAGCTTGCCGTATTCGGAGGCCGGATCGAAGGCGACGCCAAGGTGAAGGCGTTGCTCAGTCCGCTCTTCCAGGTTCGCTTTCAGCTCGCGAAGCACTGGATCTTGGACACCGCGTGGGGCTTTTCCTACATCAACCTAAGAGACCAAGCGAACGATACGACGAGCAACTCGTTCCGACCCGGCAATCCCTGGGCCGCCATTCACTACCAGGGCGTCAAGGGGCAGTTCTCATACCGATTCGGTGTTGGCATGACGGCGCCCGTGGCACGTCTTCCGGACGAGATCAACACCCCTGACAACACAACCGCTGTTGCGGCGTACTCACTCGCGGCTGCCCTTCGTGGCAACACGTCGTACTGGCTCTGGGACCCTCACTCGATCAGCGTGATCGTTCCGCTCGCATTCGAACGCAGGAAACCAAATGGGTTTCTGTGGGGAGCGAACCTCTCTACGGGCATCATGCTCAAGTGCTGTGGCAGCGAGTCTGCTCGGAATCTCAACCAACGCAATGATCCGGTGGTGGAACTCGGATCAGTCATGGCGTATCAGGCTGTGAACTGGTTGCGCGTAGGTTCCACCTTCACGCTCGCGATCCTTCCGAGGGGGATCGGCATTGCGGGGAACCAAAAGACGCAGCTGGCGCTGCAGCCGTTCATGCGATTCGGTTCTGAGGACGCCTTCGCCTCGGTCGGGGTCGTGATCAATCTCGACGATCCCTGGGGCTTCTCCTTCGACAAGGAGCAGGTATGGGGCCTTCGAATTGGCGGCGGCGCGGCGTTCTAGCGACCACACCTTGCGGCGCGGCTCCTTAGGCGCCGATGCCGAACAGCGGCAGGTCGTTGCCCCCGAGCGGGAACTCCGCCTTGAAGCTATCGGGAACCCCAGCAAGATCGCGGAGTGCGCGATGCACGGAAGCGATGTTGACGCGCACTCCGTCCGACGTATCGGGCGAGCCCTGAACGGCCAACGTCGTTGGGTCCACGGTCAGCAGCCCGTGCCGGTCGTCGGTTGCACCGATGACACGGTTCCCAGGAATGCCCGGTCCCATCATCATCATGCTGCTGATCGGCCAATGGTCCTTGCCATTACCGCCGTTGTAGCCCGGGGTACGGCCGAAGTCTGATCCCATCACGATGGCGACACGGTCGGCGACACCAAGGCGCTCCGCTTCCTGCATCGCGAAGTTGGCCGCGTTGACGAACTCCACGAGGCGCGGGAGGTGGTTCTGGTCGTGGTTGCCATGCGTATCGAATCCGCCGCGGCTCACGCTCACGCTGACCGAGAGGCCCGCCGTGTACGCCGCGAGGGCGACCTGAATCTGCCGTTCCAGTTGGCCGTCGGCGAACTCGTCGGGAAGGGCGTCCGAGACGCGCTTCAAGTCATCCTGGCCGAGGCGGGCGAGCATGAGCTCATTCTGCCCCGCCCAGATTCGCGGCAATCGCTGCTTCCCCTGGAGTCGCAGCAGTCGGAGCTCTTGCTCGCGCTGGATTACCGAGGGCACGTCTGCCTGGCCGAAGTAGTTCTCTTCCGATTCCCGCGGTTGCGGGCGCGACGGGTGCGCCAGGTTGTGCAAGAGCCCACCGTCGCCGAGCGGCACCGCGTTGGTCACGCCCTGCGTGTCGAGGTAGCCCCCATATCCAATCAGTGGCATTGGAAGCGTCGGGCCGTTCGCCGCGGCGATCAACGCCCCGATTGGTGGATGCCCTTCCTCGGTTCGGCCGCTCCAGGTGCCACGCGTGCCCTGGTCATGCCCGTTCGTGCCGGTGTCCATGCCGTTGATGACGAGCAATCGCTGGTAGTGGTTCTGGAAGAACGCATCGAGCGCGGTTTGATCGTCGCCGATCGGCGCGTAGTTGATATTGCCCGCGGTACGAATGTCGCTCTTGAGGAACCGACCCATGGGATCGTTCTCTCCGGCACTTGCCTGACCCTTCGGGTCGCAAAGATGTGTGGGGTCCCAGCCGCCGCCCGCGTGCATGAAGATCCAGTAGGTCCCGTCGTAGCCGGCAGAACCGGTCTGCGCCGTGGCGGCAAGGGGGTCAACGGCCGCGGGGAGCACACAGCTCAGCCCGGCCCAGCTAGCGACACGTAAGAAATCTCGACGATCCACAGCTAGTCCTCCCTCACTCGTACAGGTACCGATAGTCGGAAAGTAGGTAACTCACCGCGGCCATCCAGGCGCGCACGGTGTAGTCGGGGTCGCGGTTGATGCGACGTCCGTCTGGCAACGACTCACCCGTGAGTCGGTCGTCATTCAAGCGACACGGCCCTGCGAGATCCTCGCTCACTTCTCCGGTCGAAAGACCGTCGCGACCGAGCTGGTAGGCCTCCGTCAGCACGGTCATCGTGGCCTCGACTTCGGGATCATCGGCCGCGAGACTCTCTCCGAGAATCTGTTCGTGGAGATGACGGACGGCGTCGCGGATCTGATCCGAGTCGCTGCTGATCGCCGTGTCGAGTTCGACACCAGGGAACAAGAAACGATCTCGCGGGGACTTCGAGAAGTCGTACGGGACCGAAGTGCACGCCACTTCGTAGGCCATGCGCTGCGCCAGGCTGGCCATGACCCCGTTGGGCTCGGTCACGCGCTGCGTCACCTGGTCCGAGTCGATGCCGCCGTAGAAGATTCGATATTGGTCGAGCAGATAGTCGGTGCGGTCGGGTCGCTGACGCCACGAGGCGCCCATGGTGGCCTCGATCTTTCGATTGAGGTGCTCAGGCGGCAGAAGACGCGCAGTCCCGAACGTCGAGAGTTCGATCTCCATCTCCGGCGTCAGGGCGGTCGCGTTGGCCGCGCGGAAGTACGGGCTCATCACGATCTCGCGGATCAAGACTTTGAAGTTGTAGTTGCTGTCGACAAAGCGCTTCTGAATCGTCTTGAGGATCGCCTGTTGCAACTCGTACGCACGCCTGAGCGCGGGGTCCACGT
>JBATTM010000226.1:0-5735 GCA_049670545.1 Polyangiales bacterium | reverse complement strand
CCGTCACGATATGAACGACAGACTTCTCGGGGTCGTGCAACAGTCTCGTCGCGCCATCGAGGACCTGGCGGAGCGGGCCGTCTTCGAGAAACACGTCGAGGACATGCGGTAGATCGAAAAACATGAGCGCATTGCCGGTCGATTCCAGATCCACGAGGACAGGCCCCCATTCGCCGCCCCCGCTGAGTTCGGCGACTCGGTGCATGGTGACGATCTCGTCGACTCCAGGCGCGGCCACGAACAGCCTCCGAAGCGAGTTGTTCCTCGCCACGAGTTTCGCAAGCGAACGAAGCTTGAGTCTGGAAGAGACGTAGTCGATGAGCGCCGGCTCGAAGAGCACGCGAGTCGCGTGGACCCCTTCCATGACTTCCGTGGGTTCATACGCGACTGGATGACGCCCGAGGAGGTGAGCCGATGACGTGTGCGCACCGAGCTCGACCACGAGGGGCCGATGCCCTGCGCGCGCGGCACGTAGTGCGACGGCCGCGATGATGGTCGACTTCCCGACTCCGCCTTTTCCGGTGAAGAACTGAACCGGTCGCTCTAGCGCCTCCAACGCGCGCGTCTGCACTGGGGAGACCTAGCAGGAAAGAATCGTGGTATCGAGGGCTGTGACGCGCGCGAAGCACTGGGTCCAAGCTTCGAGACCACTCGCTCAGATCAACATCGCGGTGCCGCTCCTTCTAGGACAGGCGGCAGCATGGCACGTATGCGGTGCTTTCGAGTTCGCGTGGTTCGCAGCCGCCTTCGCGTGGGGCGTCCTCGACCACCTGTTCATCATCTTCGGCAACGACTACGCCGACCGCGGATCGGACTCGGGGCCGCGGACACCGATCTCGGGAGGCTCTGGCGTGATCGGCGAAGGCAAGATCAGCGCGACGTCGATCAAGCGCGCGGCGATCGCTTCCGCGCTGTCACTCGTCGCATGGTCGTGCGTCCTCGTTGCGTACGAGAGGCCGTGGACCCCGGTTTACGCGGCGGCGGCGATCGCACTCTTGTGGCTCTATAGCTACGCTCCGGCGCGTCTAAGCTACCGCGGCGGTGGGGAATTGCTGCAAGCGGTGGGCATGGGCGTCGTGCTGCCCTCTCTCGGCTTCTATCTGCAGTGCGCCGACTTCTTGGCGCCGCTCTGGGTCCTCGCTCCCGCCACCATTCTCGGGTTTTGCGGCAACGTGCTATCGGCTCTTCCTGATCTCGAGAGCGACACGCGCGCAGGCAAACGAACCTGGCCAGTGCGTGTTGGGGTGCCGCCGGCGTTGCGAACTGCGAGCATCGGTGTCGCGTTCGCCGGGTTCGCGGCGTTTCTGTGGACGCCGGACACGGGGGTCCAAGTTCGGGCGCTCATCGGGATCGTGCCACTGATCCCGCTCGTGATCGCCAGCCGCCAATCCAACCCGCTTGCGGCCGCCTGGTGGGCAAGTGGCGCCATCCACGGACTGTTGATCTCATGGGTCGTGGCGCTCGCGACCTAACCCGAGCGCCGTCGCCCGCGTGTTTCGGATCGCGTCGAAGTCGCGATCCCATCGGGGCCGACTCTCGACGCACCAGGCGTGCACGGGGATGTGGCCCCGCGCGGCAAGATCTCGATACAGCATGAGCTCGTCGTCTGGCTCCCGAGAGAAAGAAAACGGGTTCCTCGACCCTGCGCTCCGGAGCTGGGGGTACCACGCATCGTCCGCCTCGATCAGTTCTAGAATGCGCCGCCCGCGGTCCTCCGACTGGGTCAGAAACTCCATGGCGAATGGACCGGTCCTGCTTCGCGTGTCGGGTTCACGGCGAACCCACCGCGCCCAGTCGAATCCGTACGCGAAGTCATGGACGTAGCGAAAACGAATCTCGGAGTGCTGTCCATAGAGGCGCATGAGTGTTTCTGTCGTCGCGGAGGCCGCGTGTAGATACGTGGCATAGTCATCGGACGCGGCAGCGTCGCGGTGCACTGCAGCCAGGTAGGCATCGAAGTCCCAAAAAAGATTGTCCGGAAAATTCTGGAGCTGCGCGAGCCCGACCGTTGCTGCCGCAGTGCGAAGTTCCTTACGGAGCGTCGGCGGCGCAAGTGAGTCGACGAGCCCTGGTAGGCGTGTGGCCCTCGATCGATTGGGCTCGAGAGACAACGCGCCAAATTTCGTTGCGTCGATCCTCGCTTGGACTTCTTCGAGCGAGGGGCCCTCCGTATGTCGAGCGATCGCGGTCATGAAACGGCAAGGTGCAGCCAGAGAACCACGGCCGCCACGACAGTACTATGCCAGATCGCGCTGTGAAGCAGGTGTTTGTATCGGGCCTGGGCGGGGAACGCGTTGGTCACGGCGGTGGCGCTCATCTTGCGAAGGGATGTGAAGCGCCACGCGACGATCGCGATCGCGGGCAGAACCGCCGACGGCGGCACCCCATCGGGCTCCAATACCGCTCCGAGGAGCCACAGGCCAGCTCCGGTCAAGAGCGACGCTTCCGTCACCACCCGAGCAGCCCGGTTGCCAAAAACCGAAGCGATTGTGCGCTTTCCGCCCCGCCGATCGCTTTCTTCGTCGGACAGACCGCTAGCCACGCCGCTCCCGAGGCTGAGGAGCGCGAAGCCTCCAATCCAAGGCCAAAGGCCCGGCGCAAGAAACCCTGCCTGCAAGTACGCGTTGTACAGCGGCAGCGCGACGCCGACTCCGATCATCTCGAGGAGCTCCCCTCCTCCTCGATAGTTCAGTCGAAATGGCGGAAGGGTGTACGCGGCAAATACGGCGACACAGATGGCTGACGCCTCAAACCCCCAGGGGCGACGGAGCGCGACCTCGCTCCCCGCCCCGATCAACAGCGTAGCCAGGGCTAGCGAAAGCCCTGCAAGACCGACTGCCGACTCGCTCAATATGCGATCGGGGATCGTCTTGGGTGAACACGTGTCCGGGAACATCGCGCGCTTGATCGCATCCACATCGCGATCACCCCAATCATTGATCAGGACGATGAAACCGAGCCCGGTCAGGGTGAACGCGCTTCCCCATACCGCGGGTGCAACCTCGAACGCGCCCGACGAAAAGGCACCAAGTGCTTGGCCAAGCAGCGTCGGCACGAGCAACTTCGGCCAACTCGCCGGCTTGAGTGCGTACAGCCAGCGCTCGGTGCGGCTCGAAAACAACTCGGGGCTGCGGAGGAAAACTTTCACGGGTCGGTGGAGGTCGGGTCAGGTGCCGTCGAAGGGCCTCCGACATGCTTCGCCCGCACCTCCCATTTGGCCCGGGCCATCGCACGCATGTCTTGAACGGAGTCCATCTCATCTACGATCTCGAGGCCGATTAGCGTCTCGAGCACGTCTTCCATCGTGACTACCCCATCTACCCCGCCATACTCATCCACAACGATCGCAATGTGTTCACGACTGTCGAGCAACCGCTCGAAGAGCGCAGGAACGGGCAGCGTATCCGGCACCATCAACGCCTCTCGCGCGAAGCTCAGCACCGGGACATCGAGTTCGTCGCGTGCCGCGTGAATCAGCAGTTGGTCTTTGAGGATGTAGCCGGTCACATGGTCGGGAGTACCGCTCCAGATGGGGATTCGAGAGAAAACCATGGAGCCGCGATCCGCAATCGCATCCCGCACGCGCGTGCTTTCCTCTAGAGAGTGCATCACGGTGCGCGGCGTCATGATATCGCGCGTCCGCAATGAGCCGAATCGAAAGAGGTTTCCCAGAATACGCATCTCGGATTCATCGAGAACGCCTTGGCGCGCACCTACCTGGGCCAACGCCGCGAACTCCTCGCGCGAGAACCTGTCCGCCACCCTCCGGCGTCGGACGAGTCGGGTGATCACCTCCGAAAGCCAAACGAACGGCAACAACATCGCGATCATCAGGGGAAGGACGCGCGCCATGAAGCCAGTCAATCGACGCCAATACACGGCGCCGAGAGTCTTTGGAATGATCTCCGCGAGAAAAAGGATGAGGAGAGTCAGAATTGCCGAGGTGATCGCAAGGACGTGCGATCCCCACAGGCGCTGCGCCTCAGCGCCGACGCCCACTGCACCGACCGTGTTGGCGATCGTGTTGAGGCTGAGAATGGCGGCGAGTGGTCTATCGATGTTCGCCTTGAGAGCTCGGACCTTGGCGCCGACCCGCGGCCGTTCTTGTTCGAGTTTGGCAAGATGCGAAGGCGTGACGCTCAGCAGCCCGGCCTCGAGGATGGAGCACAAGAACGAGACACCGAGCGCGAGGCCCAGGTAGCCGAAGAGGAGTGTCATCGCGACGCTCTCGACGGCGCGCTCTGGGCGTCATCGGGTCGCCGGAAGGGGCCATGTCGCCTCAGGCTCTCGATTTGCTCGCGGACCGACGATGCCTCTCGCGGTAGAAAGTCGGCGATCGCACCAGCGAGAATCGGATGGCGTATCCAGTGGGCACTATGAATCGGCACCGGCATCAGGCCGCGACGAAGTTTGTGGGTCCCTTGGGCACCAGCCTCGAATCGCGCTAGCCCGTTCTGGATCGCGTGGTCGATGAGGCGATAGTAGCAGAGCTCGAAGTGAAGCATGTCGTGGCGCTCCGCAGCCCCCCAGTAGCGGCCGTACAGGTGCGCTCCCTTCGCGAAGTTGATCGAAGCAGCGACGATCGTGCCCTCCCGTCGGGCAGCCACCACCAGAGGCGAGCTACCAAGGCACCCCGGCGCCATCTCGAAAAACTCGCGGGTGAGATAGGGGTACGACCCCTTGCGGTTGCAGGTACTCCGATAGAGCCGCTCGAGCATGCGCCAGTCTTCCGCTCCGAGGTCGGGCGCCCTGAGGATCTCGACGTCGACGCCGGACTCGGCGGCGATGCGTCGCTCCTTCTTGAGCTTCTTGCGCATCGACGACCGGAAGCTCCCGACATACGCATCGAAATTGTCGTACCCGGCGTTGTGCCAATGAAACTGAAACGAGAGCCGATCCATCAGACGGCCATCCATGCACACCCATGACCGCTCCTCGGGCGACAGGAACAGGAGATGGATCGACGATGCATTCGTCGCGTCAGCCAGCTTGAGGCACCCGTCGATCAGGTGCCTGACGACCGGCATCGGGTCCTCGGTCGGCGCGAGCAAGATCCGCTTGCCCGTGACCGGTGTCATCGGGACCATCGAGACGAGCTTGGGGTAGTACGCAGCACCGAGGCGGTCGGCAGCGTCGGCCCAACCCCAGTCGAAGATGTACTCCCCGTAGCTGTGCGTTTTTAAATAGAGGGGGAGCGCGCCTACGAGTTTCTTGTCTCGCCATACGGTGACGTGGCTCGGCTCCCAGCCGGATCCGTGACCCACCGAGCCGCTGCGCTCGAGGAGCGACAAGAATGCGTGGTCGACGAAGGGGTCATCATCGCCGGTCAGCGCGTCCCAGTCGGCCGCCTCGACGGATGCTAACGACGACAGTACGCGTATCTCGATCGGCTCGCCCAAGGGTGAAACAGCAGTGTGAAGGAACCGCGGGGCTAGAGCCACCCGAGGTAGCGGGTCTCCCCTCGTTTGCCACGAACTTGGTTGACGAGCTTCTTGGCAGACGCGTATCCGCGGAAAAACCAAGATACCTGGAGCCGTTGAAGGTGGCTCAGTGGCTCGTCGGCGCAGATCCACTTCGGGTCGGCGAGCCCCGCATCAACGAACCGGATGCGGGCCCGCGGGATGACGGTCGCGCTGGATCCCAGCGGCAAGCGCTTGCCGAGAATCACCGCATCCGCAGCGTCACCATCTTCGGCCACGGTTCCCGGGACGTGCCCGTAGTTGAAGGGGCAAGGG
>JBATTM010000225.1:0-4129 GCA_049670545.1 Polyangiales bacterium | reverse complement strand
TCGAGGGCGCCTTCACCTCGCCCTCCGCCGTAGAACAAGCGCTCTCCCGCGCGCATTCCGCCTACGGCCGCTGGCGTGAGGTGACCCTGGACGAACGCTCCGCCCGAGTCGCGCGATTCGTCGAACTCGCCGTCGAGGACGTCGATGCGATTGCGTCGGAACTCACCATGCAGATCGGCCGTCCCCACAAGGATGGTGGCGGAGAGGCGCAAGGTTGGCTCGACCGTGGTCGGACGATGATCAGCCTGGCGGACGAAGCGCTTGCGGATACGCGCCTCGATCCCCGTCCAGGCTTCACACGCTTCATCCGAAAGGAGCCGCTCGGGGTCGTAATGATCTTGGCGCCCTGGAACTACCCATGGCTGACAGCGGTCAACGCATTGGTACCGGCGTTGATGGCGGGCAATACGGTCGTCCTCAAGCACTCGGAACAAACGCCCCTCGTCGCGGAACGCATCGCGCAGGCTGCCCGGGAAGCGGCGTTGCCGGCGGGCGTCCTCGAAGTTCTTCACATCGATCACGATGCCGTCCAGGAGGTGATCGCCGACCCGCGCGTCGCGTACGTGGCCTTTACGGGTTCGGTGGATGGGGGCCGCGCCGTTCAGCGAGCCGCCGCGGGCCGGTTCATTGGGGTCGGGCTCGAGCTCGGCGGAAAGGACCCAGCGTACGTGCGACCTGACGTCGACGCCGACGAGACCGCCGCATCGCTCGTTGAAGGCGCGTTCTACAATGCCGGACAATCGTGTTGCGCGGTCGAACGAATCTACGTTCATCGCGATGTCCTGGGTGGGTTCGTCGACGCGTTCGCGCACCACACGCGACAGTTGGTGCTCGGCGATCCTCGAGACACCAACACCACGCTGGGTCCGGTGGTACGGAAGCGTAACGCGCAGGCGATTCAGCTGCAGATCGACGATGCCATTGCGCGTGGCGCGCGCAATTTGATCGACCCCGCACACTACGATGCCACGAGTCGAGGGCTCCCCTACATGGCGCCCACGGTGCTGGTCGACGTCGACCACACGATGGCGATCATGCGCGAGGAAACCTTCGGGCCCGCCGTCGGAATCATGGCGGTCCGGGACGACGCGGAGGCGATCGCAAGAATGAATGACAGTCGCTACGGCCTCACCGCGTCGATTTGGACGCGCGACGCGGAACGCGCGGAGGCGATCGGCAACAGGGTGCAAACCGGAACGTGCTTCATGAACCGGTGCGACTATCTCGACCCGGAACTCGCCTGGGTCGGCGTCAAAGACTCAGGACGAGGGTGCAGCCTTTCCTCGCTCGGCTATCAGCAGCTCACCCGCCCGAAGTCGTTTCACCTTCGACTCGGGCCGACGTAGCCTGGCCATGCCGAGGCACGTCGCTATAGTCCGGCCCGATGAAGCCGCCTGTTCTGCGCTGTAATCACGTCACCAAGCGGTACGGCGAGTTCGCCGCCGTCAAGGACTTGTCCCTCGAGGTGTACGAGGGAGAGATCTTCGCCCTTCTCGGCCCGAACGGCGCCGGCAAATCCACGCTGATTCACTGCATCACCGGCATGGCAAAACAAAGCGAGGGCACGATCGAAGTCCTCGGCTTCGATACCGTCGACGACTTCCGCACGACCCGCAGACTCGTCGGCCTGGTCCCTCAGGAAATCAACTACGACCCGTTCTTCACCCCGATGGAGAGCCTGATGATTCAGATGGGCTTGATGGGGGTGGAGCCAGATGAGCGCCGAGTGGAGGAGCTTCTCCAAACGTTCGCGCTCCATGACAAGCGCAACGCCTACACACGAACACTGTCTGGCGGCATGAAGCGCCGGTTGCTCGTCGCCAAGTCACTCGTGCACCGGCCACGCCTGCTCTTTCTCGACGAACCCACCGCCGGCGTCGACGTGGAGCTTCGGCGCGAGCTCTGGCAGGAAGTCGAGGAGCTACGGGCCGCAGGCACGACGATCGTGCTGACGACTCACTACATCGAAGAAGCGGAGCAGCTCGCCGACCGCATCGGCATCATCCACAAAGGCGAGCTTCTCTTGGTAGAAGAACGCGCGAGCCTGCTCGAACGACACGAGGGGCGCTCGCTCGAGAACATTTTCGTCGATCTCGTTCGCAGCGCCGACGGCCGGAGCGAGCCATGAACCGGATCGCACTTCGAACCCTCCTTCTCAAGGAGCTCCGACGGTTCAGCAAGGTCTGGATGCAGACCGTACTCAGCCCGTTGGTCACGACGAGCCTCTACTTTCTCGTCTTCGGGGTCGCGCTGGGCTCGAGGCTCCGCGAGATCTCGGGGGTGCCATACATCCAATTCGTGGTGCCCGGCCTCGTCATGATGACCATGGTTCGCGACTCCTTTCTCAATACGTCGTCGAGCCTATTCCAGTCGAAGATCAACGGGACGATTCTCGATCTGCTGGTCGCACCGATCGGAGCGTCCGAGATCCTCATTTCCTACGTGCTGGCGGCGATGTGTCGCGCCGTGATCACGGGCGCGCTGGTCTTGGTCGTCGCGCTCCTCTTCACTTGGTTCCCGATTCACCACGTCGCCTGGACCCTCTTCTTCACCCTGTTCGTTCCCGCAACGTTTGCACTACTCGGAATCGTCTCTGCGCTATGGGCGGAGAAGTTCGATCATCTCGCGATCTTTCCTAACTTCGTGCTGCTGCCGCTGGCGTTCCTCGGCGGGGTCTTCTACTCGATCGACATGCTTCCCGAGCCATGGAACGCGGTCAGCCGCGTGAACCCATTGCTCTACATGGTGAACGGGCTGCGCTATGGCTTTCTTGGGGTGGCCGATGTCTCCCCGGTGGTGAGCGCCATCGTCGTCTTGATCTCGTTCGTCGTGCTCCTCGTGACGGCGGCGATCCTTCTCCAACGGGGCTACAAACTGCGCTCCTGACCGCGATTGCTCCCCGCCCGGAATGGGTGTAGGTCCGGGGCAGCCGTGTCGACCAACAGCGCTCACTTCTCCGACCCCGCGGCGCGCGCTTTCCTGCAACAGCGGGTCGCGACCTTCGGCCTCATCGCCGCGATCCTCGGCCTGACGGCGCTCGGATTTCGACTCTTGATGGGCGTCCTGTTCGGCTATCTCGAGGAGGAGGTCGTCGCCCCGAGCTTCCTGCTGCACGCGTTCTCGATCGTGCCCCTCCTCGCGATCTGGCTGATCTGCCGCCAGGGCAGTTTGGCATTGCTGACGATCGGGATCGTCGAATACGCCGGGCTTTTCGCCGCCAGCATCGGCTACATCGGCGTGGGGATGAACATCCGGCCCGAGGTTGGCGCCGACACGATCACGGCATTCATCCTCGCCCTGATGCTCTTCGCGCGGAGTGTATTCGTCCCAAGCTCCGCCCGACGCACGGCGGTGCTTGGGATCCTGATCGGAATCCCTCTCGTTACGGGAATGTATATCCACTCGTTGTCCATCGATCTCGAGTTCTGGCGCCAGTTGGGGTTCACCCGGACCGGCGTGTCGCGATCCAAGGTCGCGGCGTCCCAATCGGCCGTCACGGTGATGTGGTGGACCCTCAGCGTCGGCCTTGCGAGCGTCGCGTCTCGCGTGATCCATCGCCTTCGCAAGGAGGTCAGCGACATCCAGAGCCTCGGCCAATACCGACTCGAACGGAAACTCGGCGAGGGCGCGATGGGAATCGTCTACGAGGCGACTCATGGGATGCTCAAGCGGCACACTGCGATCAAGCTGCTCCGCCCCGAGATCACCGACCCAGAGTCGCTCGAACGCTTTCGAAGGGAAGTGCAACTCACCGCACGGCTCACCCACCCAAACACGGTGACGATCTACGACTACGGGCGCACCCCAGAAGGCCTCTTTTACTACGCGATGGAGCT
This sequence comes from Polyangiales bacterium, assembly GCA_049670545.1. Lineage (GTDB taxonomy): Bacteria > Myxococcota_A > Polyangia > Polyangiales > Houyiibacteriaceae > SG8-38. The sequence continues at coordinate 293 of JBATTM010000225.1, read as the reverse complement.
GCTCGCGGGCGCAACCTTGACACAAATCGTCGAGGCGAGTGGTGCCCAGCCCGTCGAACGAGTCGTTCGCGTCTTGCGGGACGCGGCCCTCGCACTCAACGAGGCGCACGACGTCGGCCTGATCCATCGCGACGTCAAGCCAAGCAACATCATGCTCGCGAGACAGGGTGGAGTCCCCGACGTGACCAAGGTGCTCGACTTCGGTCTCGTGAAGAATCTCGGTTCGATTGATGACCTCGATCAAACCAACACGATGTCGATCAAGGGAACGCCGCACTACTTGAGCCCAGAAG
>JBATTM010000224.1:0-6868 GCA_049670545.1 Polyangiales bacterium | reverse complement strand
GCCGTGTTTGTCGGACATCACTTTCATGATCGCCGCCGTCAGCGTCGTCTTGCCGTGGTCGATGTGACCAATCGTGCCCACGTTCATGTGTGGCTTGTTCCGGACAAACTTTTCTTTCGCCATCGTTTCGCTCCTCAGCCGCCTTTCGCCTTGGCGACGATTTCTTCAGCGATGCTCGCGGGCACCGCTTGATACTCTTTGAACTGCATCGTGTAGACCGCCCGTCCCTGTGTCTTGGAGCGGAGGTCATTGACATAGCCAAACATGTTGGCCAACGGAACTTCTGATCGGATTACCTGAAGGCCTCCGACGCTATCCATGCCGCTGACATTTCCGCGTCGCGAGTTCAGGTCACCAATGACCTCGCCCATGTAGTCCTCCGGGACCCGGACTTCAACGTCCATTACGGGCTCGAGCAAATGAATGCCGGCTCGGTCGGCACCATTCTGGAATGCGAGCGAGCCGGCGACCTCGAAAGCCGCCTGGCTGGAATCCACGTCGTGGTAGGACCCATCGTACAGCGTGGCCTTGACGTCGATCACGGGGTACCCGGCCATCACGCCGCGTGTCATCGCGTCCTTGATGCCCTTCGATACTGAAGGAATGAACTCCCTCGGCACGGTGCCACCCACGATTTTGTTCTCGAATTCGAAGCCGCCGCCTGCCTCGAGGGGCTCGAGCTTGATCCAGACGTGGCCGAACATTCCCTTGCCGCCACTCTGCTTGACGTAGCGCCCCTCGGCTTCGACTTCGTGACGAATCGACTCCCGGTAGGCGACCTGAGGGGCCCCCACATTCGACTCGACGTTGAACTCTCGCCTGAGCCGGTCGACGATGATCTCGAGATGGAGCTCGCCCATCCCGCTGATGATCGTCTGCCCTGACTCCTCGTCAGTGTGGGCCCGGAAGCTCGGATCCTCGGCGGCGAGCTTGTTGAGACCGACACCGAGCTTGTCTTGGTCGGCCTTGGTCTTGGGCTCGATCGCGACCGAAATCACGGGTTCCGGGAAATCCATGCGCTCGAGAATCACGGGAGCCCGGCTGTCGCAGAGGGTGTCGCCCGTGGTGGCTGTCTTCAGCCCAACCCCAGCGGCGATGTTCCCGGCGCGAATTTCCTTGAGCTCTTCGCGGTTGTTGGCGTGCATCTGAAGGAGGCGGCCGATGCGCTCGCGCTTGCCCTTGGTCGAGTTGAACACGCCCGTGCCAGCCTCGAGAACTCCCGAGTACACACGGAAGAACGTCAACTGTCCCACAAACGGGTCGTTGACGATCTTGAACGCCAACGCGCTGAAGGGCTCGTCATCCGATGCTGGCCTCTCGAGAACCTTCTCGGGATCGCTCGGGTCGACCCCCTGAATCGGGGGCACGTCCATCGGCGACGGGAGGAAGTTCACGACCGCATCCATCAGCTGCTGGACACCCTTGTTCTTGAAGGCAGAGCCCGTGAGGACCGGGACGATCGATTGCTGCAGGCACCCTTTGCGGACCGCCCGAAGAATCTCGTCTTCCGAAAAGCTCGTATCCCCCTCGAGATAACGCTCCATCAACGCGTCATCGACCTCGGAAACCGCCTCGATCAGCGTAGCCCGTGCGGCGTCGGCGTCGGCCTTGAACTCGTCGGGTATCTCTTCGACTTCCCACTCGGCGCCGAGGGTATCGTCCTTGAATCGGTGCGCCTTCATGCCGACCAAGTCGATCACGCCTTGGAGTTCGGCCTCCTGCCCGAGCGGAAGCTGAACGGCGACGGCCGGAGCGTCGAGTCGATCCTTGATCGACTGAAACGCGGTTGGGAAGTCGGCGCCTGCCTTGTCCATCTTGTTGATGAAGCAAATCCGGGGGACTTCGTAGCGATCAGCTTGCCGCCACACAGTCTCAGACTGAGGTTCGACACCCTCTTTGCCGTCGAACACGGCGACCGCACCATCGAGTACACGAAGCGAGCGCTCGACCTCAATCGTGAAGTCTACGTGACCCGGCGTATCGATGATGTTGATACGAAACTGATCACCACCGAACGGCCCAGTCTCCGGACGCCAGAAGCACGTGGTGGCCGCGGACGTAATCGTGATCCCGCGCTCCTGCTCCTGCTCCATGTAATCCATGGTGGCGGCGCCATCGTGAACCTCACCGATCTTGTAGTTCACGCCTGTGTAGTACAGAATTCGCTCGGTGGTCGTCGTCTTGCCCGCATCGATGTGGGCCATGATGCCGATGTTGCGGGTCTTATCGAGTGCGTATTTTCTGGCCATTGGATCATCGGAACTGGACTCTCAAATTGGCGCTTTTCATAAACAAAACCCCCTCCGACCCAGAAGCCGCCCTCGGGCTTCGTTTTCTCAGAGAGGGTTTCGAGAGGCACATCGGTTGAGGCGTTGGCCTCGGTCTTCCCGGTGACTCTCTCTATGTATGCGACTTCATGAGTTCAGCTGCTGCTCCTTGTCCGAGTGGTTTCCGTAGACCCTCCCAGACGCCAAAAAACCCTTACCAGCGATAGTGCGCGAACGCCTTATTGGCGTCGGCCATCTTGTGTGTGTCCTCGCGCTTCTTCACCGCGTTTCCACGGCCCTGAGAAGCTTCCATGAACTCTGAGGCGAGCCGCTCTTCCATCGACTTCTCGCCGCGCGCTCGCGAGTACTGGACGAGCCAGCGCATCGCCAATGCGTTGCGCCGATCGGAGCGAACCTCGACCGGCACCTGGTACGTTGCGCCGCCGACACGGCGGCTCTTCACCTCGACGCGAGGCTTGACGGACTCGAGCGCCTTCTTGAAGACCTCGAGCGGCTCTTCTTTATAGCGCTCTTCGATGATGTCGAATGCGCCGTAGAGACACTTTTCGGCGGTTGATCGCTTGCCCCCCAACATGAGGGAGTTGACGAACTTCGCCACGAGGCGTTCGCCGTACTTCGCGTCGGGGATGATTTCTCTCTTCGGGGCTCCAGCTCGGCGACTCATGATTCGACTCTTCGGTTCTTAGTTTTTCGGGCGCTTGACGCCGTACTTGGAACGCTTGTTGACGCGGTTCGCTTTGTTGGTGTTCGACGGGCCGATCGCGCCAGTGGCGTCGAGGGTGCCGCGCACGACGTGATAGCGAACGCCGGGAAGATCCTTCACACGGCCGCCGCGAATGAGGACGACCGAGTGCTCCTGGAGGTTGTGCCCTTCTCCCGGGATGTAGGTCGTGGCCTCGATTCCGTTCGAAAGACGAACACGCGCGACCTTGCGAAGCGCCGAGTTCGGCTTCTTCGGTGTCGTGGTGTACACGCGGACGCACACACCGCGCTTTTGCGGGCATTGCTGAAGAGCCGGGGAGTCGGTCTTCGTCTTGATCTGTTTTCGTCCCTTGCGGACGAGCTGGTTAATCGTTGGCATAACTACCCGAAAAAGCGTGCATTTTCCTCGCCGGACGGACCGGTCCCCGAGCGGCAAAGGGAGCGAAGGATAGGCGCGAAACCCATGCTGTCAAGCGAAGGTTTCCGACGACGGGAAATATGCTTTAAATACCTGTAATTGCTTCTAAAAACTGACTCTGAGCCGGCCGCCGGTAAGCCCGAGGTCAAAGCGCACCTCGGGCCCTTTTTTGAGTGAGAGGGGCACATCGTCGGGCAGGTCCCGCTCTCGGGTGCTCCTCACGACGGGCCTGAAACGGACCTGCGCTTCGACCACCCCGGCCACGTAAAAGCTCAAGAGGCCGGCCACGCTGACCCAATTGCCAATCCGGAGCGCCTTCTCCACGCGCCGCGCACGATCGATGTCGTCGGCGTTGGGATTCTCGTCGCGCAGCGCGTTGTGGCCGATGAAGGTCGCAATCGACGACACCAGAAACGCCGACTCCATGACCGCAAACATGATCCCCAATCGACGATTCTGGTTCTGAAACTGCCCAATCCCCCAGGGCAGCGCCGCGATCCAACGCGAATTGACCCGCTCGACGGTTTCGGTGCGGGCCAGCAGCTCGAGCTCTTCAATCCGTTGCTGCTGGCGAATCAATTCCTGGAGCTCCTCGATCCGATCGTCCTTCTCGCGCGCTGCTTCCAGCGCCTCTCGCTCCGCGCGCGCGATGTCAGCCTGGGCCTTCACCTCTTGAAAGCTCTGCACGACGGCCTCGGGAAACGCGACCGGATCGATCTCGTAGTCAGGATCTTCTTCGAGGACACGACGAAACTGCTCACGCGCTTTGGCTGGCTCATCGAGAAACAGATACGTCGCACCTAGGTACTTTCGCGCTTCGAGCCTGACCACGGGATTGCGCGCACGCGGCACGGCACCGCCGACCAAGGACTCGAATCCCTGGGCGGCCCGAGAGTAGTTCTGACGATCATACGAGCGGCGTGCCGACTCGAAATCCGAGAGTTCATCAGCACCCGCCGACACCGCGGTTGCGGCGACGAGAACATGAATCAGGCCGAAAAGCGCGACGCGCCGCATACACCGGCGTTCTACGGGGTTTCGTCGAGGCTCTCAAGGGTGAAGCTATGTTGGGTGAGTTCACCCCCCGCTCTGAGCTTCACGACACCTTTGTGCGTGCGATACCCGGGAGCTTCGACCTTGACCTGCGCGGAGGCGCTCAGCGCCTTCATCGGGATGCGAAGAATCTCACGGATTCGTCCAGCCACCGTGCGATTCCCGGGCAACGTGATCTGCACGGTCGCATCCTTTTCAGCTGGGCCTTTGAGGTACAGACGTGCAGGTTTGAATCGCAGCTTTACCGCCAGCTCTAGATCCTTGGAGCCAGCCGAGATCTGGCGCCTGACGACGCGATCCTCACAGCACCCCTCTGCACCCACGAATCGAAACGTGTGCTTACCGGACTTCACACGCACCCGTTGAAAGTCCGGCCCGAAATTGCGAAGGGGCGCGCCGTCGACACTGATCGCGACGTTGGGCGGCGTGGGCTTGAACACGACCCATCTTCGTCCACCCGTCGCGCCCGACGAAGCCGTCGGCTCGCCAACCGGCTGCACCTCCGACGCAGAAGGCGGCGGCGCGGTAGGTGTCTTCACCTCGTCGGGATTCGCGACAGGAGTCGACTTCTCGTTTCGCGCGTCGACGGGTTCGTCACGGACCGGCACGGGCGTGGGAGCACGCGCGGTGGACGCTACGAAAACGGCGCTGGCAACCGCGGCCATCACCAGGAGCATCGAAAGCCCTACGATCCAGCGACGGCGCCGCTTCCCAAGCGAGGCGAGCAGCTTCAATGCCCGCTCGTTGCCGTCATCGATGGCCAACGCGCGACTCAGCGCGGTCTGCGCGCTCGGAATGTCGTCGACCTTGGCCGCCTCCGCGCCGATTCGAAGCGAAACTCGCAGCGCTTTGGCATTGAGCTCGATGGCCACGCGTGAGGGATCGGCAAAGTAATTCGCGAGGGTCGCATCGGGGTCGACGACGTCCATGCTCTGCAGAAACGAGCGTAGGTCGTCAGCCATTTCGCCTGCAGTCTGATAGCGCTCGTCGGGTCGGCGACAGAGTGCTTTTCGCATCATCGCCGCCAGGTCTCCACCGATCGAGGGTCGGAGTCTGAGTGGATCGGGATACTCTCCATCGAGCAACAGCTTGAGAAGATGATGCGTATTTCGACCGACGAACGGTAGTCGTCCGGTCGCACAAAAGTAGAGAACCGTTCCGAGCGAGAATACGTCGCTTCGCTCGTCGCAGTCGCCGCTCTCGATCTGCTCGGGCGCCATGTGTCCGGGAGACCCGAGGATCTGTCCGGTGGCCGTAAACGTGTGAGTGTCCACCATGTGCGCGATCCCAAAATCCGTGAGCTTCACACATCGCGCTTCGTGGATGAGGACGTTCTCGGGCTTCACGTCGCGGTGAATGATTCCTTTTTCGTGCGCCTCGCCGAGGGCGTCTGCGAGTTGCAATGCGATGCACGCGGCGATCTCCGGCGGGGTCTCTTTGTGGGCAAGCACGAAGTCTTTGACCGTCGGGCCGGTCAAGAGCTCCGCCGCAATGTACGTCTCGTCCGATGCTTCCCCGCTGTAGTCGTAGATCTCGAGGATGTGCGGATGGCGAAGCCTTGCAACGCTCTTCGCCTCGCGCGTAAAACGAGCTCTCGCTTCGCTCGTGCGCTGAAGATGGGGATGCAGAACCTTGAGAGCCACGAGCCGGTCGAGAGAGCTGTCCCGTGCACGGTACACCGTCGCCATGCCGCCATGGCCGATCTCGTCCAAGACCTCGTACTTCTCCAGCTTTCGCAACATTTGCCCGGGAATTGTCAGAGTATCAGGCTTCCCCGGCCCTGGCTCGGGCCTATTGTGTCGGTGCGAGCGGGTCTGGCGCGCAAAACTCGAAGTCGGCACGGCGATTCACACCATCATCGCCTCCGCCCACCACAAACGCCCCACTCTCGAAAACGATTCCCCCCGCCGCAGCGCGCGGCACCGTCAAATCGAACAGAGGCGCGATCCGGACGTCGTCACCCGACCACTGCACTTCTTCGATCTCGGTCGACTCGGCGCCGCCGATAATGAGGGCGGTGGCCTCGGGTTGGAGGGCCTGCAGGCGAGCCGTCGCCCATTGGGGTCCCGCACTCGAAACGCAGGCGTCAGGACAACCTTCGATTCGAACGCTGTCCTGTCGAATGGCGCCTTCCGAATCCGTGCCGCCGATCAAGAGGGCCCGGCTCTGGGCGTCGCCGACGAGGAGGCCAGACTCTCGCACCCCATCGGAAAGGTCCGTGACGGGTTCGCCGGTCGCACTCCCTTCTCGAAGCAGCTCCGCATCGCCCGCTTCGTCGCCTCCGATGACGAGCACATCTGCCCCGAGCGCGACCGCCGCAGGGCCCGAACGTGGCTGACTCAACTGGCGAAAAGTGACGCTGCCATCGGGCGCGACCACGGAGACCGCCGTTTGCGCGGTCCCACCG
>JBATTM010000223.1:0-2103 GCA_049670545.1 Polyangiales bacterium | reverse complement strand
TGTCTGGGTCGCTCGTCGGGTCGAAATCGATCCCGTCGTCACAGACGATCGTGTATTCGACAATCTGAATGTCGAACGCGGCCGGGCCGCTCTGGGTCGAGCCTGTCGGGATGATTACATTGAGTTCTGTATTGCCCGTGGGACCGTTGTCGCCGTTGCAGCCGGCGACTGTCACCGCGCACGCGACGAGCGCGCTTGTCGTACTCCATCGAGTCATCATCACAGGAACCTTCTGGTTACCGCGACACGCCCAACGGGGTCAACCTTCGTTGCATGCGTGCTCGGTGCGCGTGCTCGCGTGGTCGTCACGGACCCCGAAGCGACGAAAGAACCCGCCGACGCAGAACGGCGTCCGTTATCAGCTGCCGCCGGGCTATTTACTCCGAATCTTCACGTCGTAGGTCAACGTCTGGACGGTCGGGCCGTCGGGCACGTCGGCGCCGACGAGGGTCGCCGTTTGGACCAACTTCTGCGCGAGCTTCGAGGAGCTGGGGACGACGTTCTTCGGATTGAGTGTTGCCTGGCCGCTGCCCTCAGCCTCGACGACGACGTCTTGTGGTTGCTTCTCGAAGGCGTGGTGGATGGTCCCGCCGCCCTCGACTTCAAACTTCAGTACGATTTCTGAGTCAGTCCGCTCGACCAGCTCGACCGTGGCTTCTTCTTTGATGCGCGTCAGGTACTCGTTGACCTCGACCGTGACCGTCCACTTGGCACCGATTCCAACGGGTTCTTTCGGGAACGGAGGCGCCATCCAACGGAGCTTGGTGCGCATCGTCGTGAGAAACGGCTTCGCGACGGTGAGGCTCTTCGGTGGCGGATTGAGGTCCACCTCGGTGATGACGCCCTCCGTGTTGATCTTGTAGCTGCCGGTCACACCGGTCGGGTCCATTTGCTTGGTGGTGGGTTCGGGGACGCTGTCGGGAACCTCCTTGGCCCCTCGGACTTCGAGCTTCACATCCGCAACGCCGTCCTTCGACACGGCCACCGTCTCGAGATCGATCGTTTGGGCCATCACAAGCGAGGTGTGAAGTATCTTCCAACCGCCGCCCTTCATGGAGACCGTCTCGCCGACCGCGAAGGACATGGTCTCCTTCTGGCCCTTCTTGAAGGTGCGCCGGAGCTCTTGCAACGGGGGCTTGCCTGCATCGAGCAGGGTCACGCTGGGGGCGGTTTCCGGTGGAGGCGGTGCCTTTTTGGGAGTCGCAGGCGAATCGGGAGCGGCATCGGGAGCGGCATCGGCGGCTGGAGCCGCTTCAGCTGTGGAGGGCGCCTCCGGCTCGGCCGGGGGTTCGGCTTTCGAGCAAGCGAGAGCAACGAACACGAGGGAACACAAGATGTAGCGCATGCAATTGCTTAGCATAGAAAAATTGCCTTGGCGGCTCGCCCAAACGCAAAAACCCGCGTGCCGAAGCACGCGGGTCCTTGCTGTCGTGCCGCACGAAGCGGCGCCTAGCGTCTACGGGTTAGTTCACCGGGCAGGTAACGTCAGCGCCGGTCTGGTCGAAGATGCATCCCGCATCGTCAACCAGCAGTGGTGTACCGCTCGCCTGGATGGTGAGGAGCAGCGAGAAGGTGTCGTAGTTGAAAGCGACACTTGGCGACGACGTCGGGACGACTGCGGTGACCACGGTCGGGATCTCGATACCGTTGTTCACGTTGCTCGGGACCGATGCCGGGTCGTTGTCCAGAAGCAGGATGTTCCCGCCACCGGTGAACGCACCGAGGATATCACCCGCGATGGCCGGATTGAGGTCGTTCTGGAGTTGGGCAGGGAGACCCGACGAGACGCTCGCGAAGAGCGATGCCGCGTCGACAGCCACGAGGCCTGCCGCCGTGCCGAGTGCCGGGTTCGATGCTTCGACTGTGAAGTCGTGTGTGACGTCGCCGTTGCCCGTCGACGCGATGTCGAGGGTGATGGTCACGTCGATCGCGAGCTGGGCGTTGAGCACGCCGCCCGGGACCTCACAACCGGCAACGATCTGCGTGCCGAAGGCGCCACACTGACCGCCGCCTGGAACGGAGGGGCCGGTGATGGTGCAGTTGGTGCAGGTTGTAGAGACCGAGTCATACGTGCAGCCGGTGGCTGTCGTCGGAAGGGCCTGG
>JBATTM010000222.1:0-9921 GCA_049670545.1 Polyangiales bacterium | reverse complement strand
AGCGTCTTCAACTCGAAGTACTTCATGCCCTCGTACCGCGTCACCATCGTGAACGGTCTCGAGTTCCACACGCAGGCCCTGTTTGGTTGGTCTTCTGCACTCGACCCGGTCATGTACGGTGGCCGCTCGGTCGAGAACTGTGGCTTCCAGGGTCAGTGCTGGCTCGGCTGGGAACTCGATGCAGCGATTCGCGCGCGCATTGGCGCCGACGACATCGTCTGGATCGACCTCGAAGGTGGGTTCATGCAACCTGGAAACGCGTTCACCAACGCGGGCTTCTCGGATAAGTTCCTTTGGACCTTCCAGATGCGCGCAGCGATGGTCTTCTAAGGCCGGCAACGCGTTAAATTCGACCTCGTTCCGGAAAACTCTACTATTCGACCAGGTTTGATCGCTCGGATGGACAAAGGCGTGGAAATGCGTCTTACTCACCGCTGGGTGGAGAAGAGAACCCCGGGTGAAGCTAGAAGAAAGGAACCCAGGATGAAGTTGATTGGATTTGTATGCGCGCTCGCGTTGGCGGGTGCCATGATCGGATGTGGCGATGATTCAGGCCCCACGGGCGGCACTGCCGGCTCGGGCGGCACCGCAGGGACCGGCGGCACGGCTGGCACCGGCGCGATGGGTGGCGGAGGAGGCTCAGAGGATCTGTGCCAGAACGAGGCTGACCTCGCGGTATTCGACGCCACTGACTACACCGACGAAGATGGCGAAAATACGACCGGTACCGATGCAGTGGCCGCGATCGCGGGCGACTGTGTCTTCGGCTCGCCAACGCTCAACGACCCGACGGGCTGCGGTGCTCAAGTGGGCGTCGTGCTCGGCAACAACAACGAGGAGAACCGAGCCGCCTTGGCGACTTGCGTGACCGCATGCACCGTCGCGCAGGGAGTCGACCTCTCCGCAGGCTGTCTCGGTTGTTATGGAGACACGGTCGTTTGTGGCGCCGCGTTCTGCGCCGGGGCTTGTTCCGTCGATACCAACTCGCAGGGCTGTATTGATTGCCGCTGCGGTGCCAACGACGGTGACGTGAACTGCTTCGAGACGTTCGAAGCTTGTTCGGGCAACGACCCAAGCAACAGCTGCAACTAACCGTTCGCGGCCAATACCCGAAAAAGGGCGCCCCTTGGGGTGCCCATTTTCAATTGGCGGTCGTGCCGAGGCAGGCGGAGTCGGTGGCGATCGCCTCGTCCCGGCAGGGAAAGTTCGTTCCGTCGCCGCGCGTGAAGTAGTCGACGAAGTCAGGGCAGGAGAGCGTCGCGGCGCACGCGTACTCGGCTTCCCAGGCTGTGCCACACAGCTCCATGAAGTCAGTGCCCTCCTCGAGCTGGCATTCACAGATCTCCCCACAGACATCGGTTGGGGTCTGGAAGGCTCCGCATTCGGTCACTGCGGTCGCGCAGAAGTCCTCGCAGGTAGGCCGCGGGACGAGGTCTTCCCCGCACTCCTGGCCGAAGCCGGTCTGGGCGGGGGTGTCTTCGCAACCGCCGCCTGCAAGAGACAGAATCCCGAGCGCCAACAAGAATCGAAAAGTCATCATGAGATCGCTCAGTGTTGACCCAACCCCTGACAAGTCAAAAAGACCCTCAGAGCGCACCCAGGAAATCGAACGCCCACACGTGCACGTTGGCGATCTGGGGGTGCATCTCGGTCACCCGGTCGGGCCATTTCATATACGCCTTGAAGGCCTCGGACCCTGGGAGGGTGGTTTCGTAGAGCGCCGCATACGCGGGCAAGTCCCCCTCGACGCGCCGGTAGCGCTGGGCGTTCCAGAACCATCGGACTCCAACGGCCCGACGAGCCCCTCGACCAGGAGCGCGATGTGGGTCGGGTATCTCGCTTGCATCGTGCTCCTTGGGCGGGCCTAGGACAGCTCCGTCGGCGCGTCCGGTTCGGGTGCGGCCTCTTCCGTGGCAGGTTCCTGCTGCGCGGCTTCTTTCAGCCACGCGTTGAAAAGCGTGAAGCCCACCGAGAGCACGACTGCTCCCACGAAGAGCCCGATGATGCCTTCGAGCACGAATCCCCCGATCGCGCCGATGAAGATCACCAACATTGGGACGTCCGTGCCGCGACCCATCAACATCGGCTTGAGCACGTTGTCACTGAGCCCGACGACCACGGCCCAGATTGCGAACAGCACCGAGGTGGTCGTCGAGCTCACGGAGAATACGTAGAGCGCGATCGGCCCCAGCACGATGAGCGTCGGAAGCTGCACGATGGCGACCAGCAGTACCAGAAGCGTCCAGACCCCGGCGGCCGGAACCCCTGCGACCAGCATTCCGAGCCCCGCGAGAATCGCCTGAATTAGCGCCACCCCGAGGATGCCACGTGTCACGCTGCGGATGCTCGCCGCCGATAAGGCGACGAGCTCGGCCCCGCGTGGTCCCGTGACGATCATCGCGACATTCCGCGCGAGGAGGGTGGCACGCTCCGCGTTGGGAAGGAGCACACCCGCGATCACGATCGCGACGATGAACATGGCGAGCCCGACACCAAGGTGACCCATGCTCGAGATCAGCCACATCCCCGCGTTCTTCAGTTGCGGGGAGAAGCGTTCGAGGGCGGTCTCTAGATTCTCAGACGCGCCCAACCACAACGAGTAGAGCTTCTCGCCGATGATCGGCCAGTCTTCGATGCTTGCCGGCGGCGGGGGGACGGCGATGCTCTTGCCTTCGAGATCGTTCGACAGATCTTGCGCGGTTTCGACGAGGTTTGCCCCGAGGGCGACCGTTGGAAGGATCAGCAGGAGAAGGCCGAGGACGATCATGAGTCCGCCCGCCAGCTTGGGTCGATGGCCAAGCAAGCGGTCGAGGCTCTTGTATGGTGTCATCGTGGCGATCGCGATGATGACGCCCCACGCCACCGTCGTGAGAAACGGCTCTACGATCCGAAAGCACAGGTAGACCAACAGGCCGAGGAGGCTCAGCCGGATGGCAGCCTGGAGTGCCTGGCGTTGGAAGCGGCGTTCTTCTTCAGGCGTGTGCTCGCGCATCTCGATGCCCGGTGTACCGAAATTGGGGCGGCACGGCTACCCCTCAAGCATCTGTTGGGGGTTACTCGCCGCCCACCCAGAGCAACGCCTCGTCTCGCTCTGCCATCGGAAACGCGCGCGACTCCGCCACGAGGAACTGTGCGCTGATCCGAGGGAGCACGGACAACAGCCGGTCGTCGGTTACGAATGCGATCTTGCGAATCTTGCGGTGATGCTCTCGGACGAAGCGCAGGTGGGACGTGAGGGCTGAGAAGTCATCCCATCCCGGGAAGTGCTCCGCGACGATCATCAGGCCACGCAGCCCTCCCACCTCCGAGATGTAGGGGTCGACCTCTGCAGCCACGCGCTCGAAGTCTCCTGCCTCGAGCTCGCCTTTCGGCTCGAGGACGAGCACGCCAGTCTCCGTGAGGAGTTCGAACCTGAGATCGCTGACCTCTGCGGGCTCGGATACCCACTCGCGCGCCTGCGGAAGCTCATCGTTGTCGAACACGCGAACCTCGCCCGGCATCGCGAAGCCGAGGGCCTTGACCATGTTCTCGACCCAGTCGACGCCGGTCACGATCGCGACGCGGTCGAACGCGGTCAAATGCTTCATGCCGACCTTCGTGTCTTCCCAGGCGGCGCTGCCGGTGTACTTCTCGAAGTCGTCGTCGAGAACGTACAAGAGCCGTACCTTTTTGATCTTACTTAGCTTTTCTTCGAGAGCCGGCACGAGAACATCTTGGTAGTCTCGCGCTGTGACTTCGCCACTTGCTTTGAGAGCGAGCACGCGCTCGGGAACGTCGTGAATCAATTCGATCATGGGGAGCCCCTCTCTCTTTCTCTCTTTCCGCGCCCCATCCTGTCACAAGTGTCGAGCTTGGCCAGAGGCTGTGACCTCATCGGCACGCCGCAACGTTTGCGCGGGCAGAGGTTTGCAATCCCCCTCGCCGCAACGGCGTCGAAATCGCCATCGGAGGCCCGTTTTCGCAGTGTTTTTGCCATGGGGTAGCGCCAGGGAAGGGGTGTGTCATGGTCGGCCATTCCATGAGCAAAGTTAGCAACCAAAAGGTAGTGACCATCTCCTACACGCTCCGCGCAGACGACGGCGAGATCATCGATCGCTCAGACGAGAGCAGTCCGTTGGTGTACCTGCACGGCGCGCAGAACATCGTCCCGGGGCTCGAAGAAGAGCTCGAAGGGGCAGCGATCGGCGATGCGATCAAGGCGACCATCCCTCCGGAGAAGGGCTACGGGCCCCGCATCGGAGAAGCACAAGAGGTGCCGCGCAAGATGTTTCCCGAGGGCGCCGAACTGTCCGCGGGCATGCAGGTCGTCGCGCACGATGACGAAGGTCGTCAGATTCCCTTCTTCATCACCGGCATGAGCGAAGAGACCGTCACCGTGGATCCGAATCATCCCCTTGCGGGGGAGACCCTTCACTTCGACGTCACCATCGAATCCCTGCGTGACGCCACCGAAGAGGAAATCGAGCACGGCCACCCGCACGGCGACGGTGGGCACCACCACTGAGGCTCGGTCTAGAACAAGAACTGCACCTGGAGCTCGACACGGAGCCCATTGCGAGCCCCCTGTACCCAGCGCTCATTGACCCATGACGTTTGCAGTGTCGTCTTCAGGCTGTTTCCAATGATGTGGGCAGCACCTGCCAAGGCGAGCTCCGCCTCGGTGATCTGATCGCCATTGAGCCCGTACTGTGCTTCCGCCGCGGCCGCATCGTCTGCGGTCGCGATCTGGAACTGACCATAGCTACGCGTATCTTGGCGCAGCGCGGAAGGCAAATAGGTGATCGAGTAACGAGTGGCGAGCTCCCACAGGGCGTTGAAGCGATAGCCGACTTCACCCATGAACCCCACCGGGCCAAACTCGATGGGCCCGCCCTCCCACGGCGGAAACCAGGCGAGATAGGAGATGACGTTGAAGTCGAAGCCACGGATTTTCGCCAGCCATTCGAATGAGAGCCGCAGGGTGAGATCCACGATCGGGTCGGCGCGTGCGTCGTAGGCAAACCCGAACCCGATGCTTTGGCGAAGGTCCGCACTACCGAGCACATCGCTGTTGGTGTCGGTGTTGATGTCTCCGATGTTCTTGGCAACACGGCCAACGAGTTCGGGGTGAAAGTCGGTGAAGATCTCACCGTCACCGAGCTCCGAAGGGTTGGTGGGCGTCTCGCCGTAGAATTCGATCGCGCCGATGCCATGCGAGGCGCGGGCGTTGGTTCCCGTGAAGATTCCGAATGCGTACTCGAGGTTCAGGAAGCCACCCCGTGCGAACGCCTCGAGACCCATCTGTCGCTCAGACCCGAAGATGGTGGTGGTGGGTGACCAGTCGACGAACGACAACACCGCGTACGACTGCGCGCGATATCGGTCGAAAGGGATCTTGAACTGGCCCATGCGGAGCGTTGCGAACTTGAATCGCGTGAATGCGAGCCACATGTCGAGAAGCTCCAACGCGGACGGAGTCAGGTTGATCTGGAACCCACTCCGAATCTTTCCGTCGACGAACGAACTCGAGAGTGAAAGTCGAAGTCGGCGGAACTGGAGGGTCTGGTCTGATGCCTTCGAAATCCCGCCGCCTGCGAACTGCTGGTCGTAGTCGAACTCGAGCTGCGTGGCGAATCCGATCCCGACCCAGTCGCCACGTTTGTCGACGGTGATGCGAAGGGGGCCGAGCCGACTCGGAAGGCGGCCCTTCTTCGATTCGGGGACACTCTCTTTGTCGAGCGACGTCGTACTTGGCTCTGAGGCGAGGGCGTCTCCGGCGTTGTCGGTCGGATCGGTCACCGTTGGCTCTGACTCCTTGACGACCTTGATCAAGCCTTTCTTCTGATCGTCCTCGCGCTTCGCTTCGGTCAGCTGTGATTCGACGCAGTCGAGATCGCAGTCGCCGTCTTCGGAGACCGTGATCGTCCCGACGTCGTCCTCGTTGATGACGGCCGGGTCACCTTCGGCTTCGGGTGGCGTCGCTCGAGTCTCTGGGCCTTCGGTGTCGGCCTCTGATTCGACGGAGGGGGGTGTCTCCGGCGGCGCAGGCTCTGGCTTCTGCGCGCGCACGGGTCCCGCGCACACCAGTACGCTCACTACCAACACCCATCGAGTCGCCGAGCCCAGCATCGCTAACGGATGAGGGCTCGATATCACATCGTTCTCGGTTTCGATAGCCGACGACGTGCGCGGGGCGACCCCCGCGCCGTCGCGGACTTGATCAGTCGTCTGTCGAGATCACGATCTCGGAGACTTTGTCGGCTTCCACGTCGTCAGGGCAGTACGGCATGTCATTCCACGTCTTGGCGGAGAACAGCTCGGTCCAATCCGAGTAGTGCGGAGAGTCGGGATTGGTCGACTGCGAGTACGTCAACACCGCGTAGGCATCAGGACACTCGGTTTCGTCCCACGTGACGGTCTGGATGTAGCTGTTCCCGGTTGGGATATCGCTGTACCCCTCGCCCTCGACGAAGTTCGAGCTGATCACGCTCCACATGAATCCTCCCGAACCACCGTGGACTGGGATCTGCTCGCTTCGATCGCCGTTCCAGCGGAACTGTACCTCACCCCAGGGGCGATCGAGCGGGATTGACTCTGCGACGAGGAAGTCCACACCGCCGCCGAGTGCGCAGCGAACGGCTTCAATGACTGCGGGGTCGTCGTCGTTGAGCGTGTTGGGCGTGCTGACCGCGTCATCGGCGTCAAACGGGACCGCCCATAAATCGTCTGTGTTGTTCATCCGGAACCACACGTTGCGCCACAGGGCAGGCCCGACGCTATCGATGTTGAAGAGGCCATCCCAGTCTTCGAGAATCGTGCAGGCCTCGGCGGCCTCCGTGGGATTCGCGCTGTACGGGTCCGCAGCGCCATCGCCGCAACCTGCAGCGGACCAATCCCCGACTCCCTTGCAAATCGCAACCACGTCGTCTCGCGTCAACTCGCCTGCGATGTTCCGGCTCTGAAACATGACCTCGCGCATCAGGTCGACGGTGAAACCAGCGTCGCCAAGGCCGTCGGTGCCCGCGATTCGCTCTTCCGCCTGGACGAAGCCTTGGCGCGTTCGCAACGACTGTTGGATTCTCTCCGGCGGGTTGAGCCCGTTCCGTCCCATCAGCGGCGAGTAGTTCTCGAGCAGCGAGTCCGGGTTGCTGAGCCAGTAGCTGTCATTCGAGTTGCTCACGTACTCGACATCGCCACCGGTGCGGAGCTTCGGCAGGTTGTCGTAGCCGAGAAGGCCCGGAGGCCCGTCGCTGTCCGTGCCCCACTGACACTCGCTCCGCGACCCATTGAGCGCCGCGACACCAAGATTGGTAATCGCGATCGTGTAGATCGAGTCTGCGCAGTCGGCGAGCTTCTCTTGGCTCACGTTGGGCACGGTCGAGACGTCGGCATAGAAACCGGTCCCTTCGCGGTCCGCGGCGATCGTGTTGACCCAGGGGAGGCCGATGTCACCAAGAGCGTCCTCGAGTTCGTCGATCGACGTCGCCTGGCCCATCTTCGTGAACTGATCGAGAATCCGCGTGTTGTCGATGTTCGCGTCACGGATGGCGAACAGCGTGCCCGCGTTCGTGGGCCAACCGGCGACCAACTCGCTCAATCCCCCAAGGTTCACCACGGGTCCGTACTCGGTCATGTAGATGTTCTGCGTACGGCTCTCGATCGTGCCGTCCTCGAGCATCACCTCGATCGTGACCGGGTTTACTTCGATGTCGAAGACGTCGTCGTCGATCATGTACTTGTACGGATCGTCATCCAGCAACTCGAGTTCGAAGAAGCTGAAGCGCTGGGCCGTCGACACGGTGTGTGACCACGCGAGATCGTTGTTGAAGCCGACGTTGACGACCGGCACGCCCTGCAAGGAGGCACCCATCACGTCGTACTGGCCCGGAACCACGAGGTGGTGGACGTACCAGCGAAGCGAGCCTTCCCAGGGAAAGTGCGGGTTCCCAAGGAGGATGCCGTAGTCCGTCTGCGAACCCTCGGCTCCGATTCCATACGCGTTGCTTCCGAACGCGGAGGGCTCGGGGATGCCGAGCACGCTCTGGTTGAACGGAGGGCTTTCGAGCAATGCGGGGGCGAGGCTCGCCGTCGATTGCGTCGGCGCCACGTCGTCCGCGGCCATGATGAGGCTATTGGTGGCTTGAATTCCCGCGCGTACGATGAGCTTGCGATACACCTTGGCCAAGTCGATGTTGGTGATGTCGCGAACCCAGTCTGCGTCGCGGCAGCCCTCAGGGCCTTCGGGAAGGTTGTCGACACCGGTTTCTGCCAGGTACCGATTCATGCCCGCAGCGTACCCGCGAATCGTTTGCTGTAGCTCCGCGCTCGCGGCGGGGATGAATTCGGTGCGGATGTATTCGTCGCTGTTGAAGAACGTGTAGACGTAGTCTTCGTTGAGGTTGCCTTCGTCTTCGCCGAACCAGCGCGCGGTTTCGCCGTTCGATCGAATGACCTCGCGCATCAGGACGCAGTAGTTGTCTTCCGCATAGGCGTAGCCGGCGCCATACCCGAGCCCGCCAAAGTCATCCGCAGTGATGTGCGGAATCCCGAGACTCGTGCGCACGATTGTGGCGGCGAAGTCGTCGGGTGGCGCAACGCCCCCTGAACCACCGCCGCCGCTACCGGCGTCGCCGCCGATTCCACCGGTTCCACCGGTGCCTGAGTCGTCGCCGCAACCTACTGCCAGGGCCAATCCAAGCAGTGCAAACCAAGCCAAAGAGCGTGTCATCGAAAACCTCCTGATGCGGCCCGTCGCCGAACCGTCACGGAGGGTACCAGCGGATCCGCAGACGTCCAGGAGCTGGTGACACAGTGCGTCACCAGTGGGCCCGCCGTGGTCAGCCGCGTAGTCGTGAGATAACGATCGCGGGAAGGCTCCTGAGGATATCGCCGATCGCGTGGGGCCAGCTGAACCGATCGACCCAGTCGACGACGAGGCCGTTCTCGACCCGGAACTCGCCCTGGACGCCGATCTTCATCCGCAGGCCGCCCCCTTCGATGGTGTCGATCCGATCGGTGTAGACGATGCCCTCGCCCCGCTCGTGGATATCGAGAAACTCGACCTCGAACCGGGTGACCATCTTGAACATCCCGCGGCACGCCCGCCCGAAGCCCGCTTTGTCGCGCGCGCTGGTCAGCGGTGCGTTCACCCAGCGAATGTTCGGCGCGGCGAGTGCCATGGTGGCGTCAAAGTCGAGCTGCTCGAGCGCCGAGAGGAATGCGCGGACCGTGCCTTCGGCAGATCGCTCGGAAATCGTGTGGGGGGCTGCTCCGCTCGTGGCTACCGGCATGGAGAAATCATAGTGCCAATTCGCCTGCACGAAAGCCTTTGCATCTCATTCGTCGAGCCCGAGGAGCGCAGCAGCCAATCGAGGCGCGGCGCCATCGTCCTCGTGCTTGAAGAAGACGAACGCCTCGCCCCAGGCCTGCGCGGAGATCGCCTCCTTCCAGGCCCGCAACGCCGCCTGCGAGTAATGTTCACGTCGAAGACGGAGATACCCCCAGTTCGTCGTCGACACGATCTCGGGTTCGCTCATCTTGTCTGTGTCTGCCCAGCACAACGCCTGGTTCCCGGCCCGAAGCGCGTCGTAGACCTCGTCGTCGAACCACGACTCATGCCGAAACTCGAAGGCGGCACGCATGCCGGCAGGCAGGGTTGCCATGAACGCGACCAATCGTTCCACGTCTTTCTTCAGGAACGGGGGTAGCTGAAACAGAAACGGACCGAGGTGCGGGCCAAGCGCCTGGGCGACCTGCCAGAGGTACGCGACCGAGTCCTCGACATCCTTGAGGCGACCCGAGTGGGTGATCTTCCGCGACGCCTTGAGGACGAAGACGAAATCTTCCGGGACGCGCGTCGACCATCCTTCCAGCATGCTCTCCTTGGGCATTCGATAGAAGGTGTTGTTGACCTCGACGGTCGAGAGCCGCTCCGCGTAGAAC
>JBATTM010000221.1:0-16044 GCA_049670545.1 Polyangiales bacterium | reverse complement strand
GGCCTTCATAGGAGTCGAGGTCGCGCTTCACGATCCGTCCGTGTGGCCCAGAGCCTGGAACCAACGCCAAATCGATGTCTCGTTGTCGCGCCAGACGGCGAACCAGCGGGGACGAGATCACACGGTCAGAGCCCTGGGAAGCGGGGGCAGCAGATCCCGGGTCGGTGGCTGCGGCTTCAGGTTCGGTCTCAGACTCAGCATCGCCTTTGGAATCCGGCTCAGGGTCGGCTTTGGCTTCAGCTTTGGAGGGCGCGGCCGACGGCTTCGCGCTGGCGCCTGCTTCGACCTCCGCGAGGAGATCGGAAATGTCTTCACCCTCTTTGCCGATGATCGCGACCGGCACCTCGGCCTCGAGCGTCACTCCCTCGTCCACGAGAATCTTGAGCAGTACGCCCTTGTCGAAAGAACGAAACTCCATCGTGGCTTTGTCGGTCTCGACCTCCGCGAGAAGGTCGTCTACGTCGACTGCATCCCCTTCCTTTTTCGCCCAGGAGACGAGGGTGCCCTCTTCCATCGTCGGGGACAGCTTGGGGAGTCCGATGATCTTCGCCATGTGTTATTTCGCGTAGCTGACGCGCTTCACCGCGTCGATGACTCGCTCCACCGTGGGGAGCACTTGGTTTTCAAGATTGAGCGCGTAGGGCATGGGAAGGTCAAGGCCTGACACGCGTTCGATGGGCGCATCCAGCGCGTCAAACGCCTCCCGCTGAATGCGATCGACGATCTCCGCACCCGGGCCGCCGTACGGCCAGTGCTCGTGGACCACCACGCATCGGTTCGTTTTCCTGACGCTCTCGAGGATCGGCCCCATGTCGAGCGGTCGGAGCGTCCTCGGATCGACGATCTCGCACTCGATACCCTCGGCAGACAGCGTCTGCGCCGCCTCCATCGCGACATGATAGGGGCGCCCCCAGGAGACGATGGTGCAATCGGAACCGGCGCGCGTGACCTGGCTCACCCCGATGGGAATCAGCTCGTCGACGCCTTCATCGGGGACCTCGCCCTTCAGCCCATAGAGAGTCTCGCCTTCCAGAAAGATCACGGGATTGTTGCTGCGAATCGCCGACTTGAGAAGACCCTTCGCGTCGCGGGGTGTGCTCGGCTGGCAGACCAGCAATCCAGGGATGCTGGTATAGAAGGGCGCGACCGCATGGCTGTGCTGGGCCCCAACCTGCCGAGCAGCACCGTTCGGACCACGAAACACGATTGGCACGTGGAGCGCGCCAGCGCTCATTTGGTGAATCTTGGCCGCATTGCTGATGATCTGATCGAAGGCCACGAACGAAAAGTTCCAAGTCATGAACTCGATGATCGGGCGGAGACCGACCATGGCAGCGCCGATGCCGATGCCCGCGAATCCGGCTTCTGCAATCGGGGTGTCGATCACGCGGCGATCACTGAACTTGTCGAGAAGGCCTTCGGACACTTTGTATGCGCCTTGGTAGTGGCCGACTTCCTCGCCCATGAGAAATACGCGTTCGTCGCGCTCCATCTCCTCGAACATCGCTTCGCGGAGGGCATCTCGATAGCGAATCTCTCTCACGATTCGTCCTCCGCCGCGTACACCGTTCCGTGCATGACCTCGGCACGCGCGGGCTCGGATTCTTCAGCGAACTTCACGGCAGCATCGATCACTTCGTCGATCTCGAGATCGATGTCGTCGAGTGCGTTCTCCTCGACCCCGAGCCCGAGGAGGCGCTCGTGTGCCACCTGGAGGGGATCGAGCTGCTTCTTCTGCTCGAGCTCCGTCCGAGAGCGATACTTCGCTGGGTCGCTCATCGAGTGCCCCCGAAATCGGTACGTCAACACCTCGATGAACGTGGGACCGTCGCCGCTGCGGGCGCGGTCGACAGCGTGCGCGAGCCGTTCTCGAACCACGGACACGTCGTGCCCTTCGAAACGGTCGCCGGCCATGGCGTAGCCTTTGGCCTTGATCGAGAGATCTTTGAGTGCGCTCGTTCGCTCGAGGGGGGTGCCCATCGCGTACTGGTTGTTCTCGCAGACGAATACGATCGGCAGCTTCCAGAGGCCTGCGAGGCTCATCGCCTCGTGAAACCCGCCGATGTTGGTCGAGCCTTCGCCGAAGAAGCAGATCGTGACGCGGTCTTCTTGGTTGTACTTGGATTTGAAGGCCGTGCCGGCCGCGAGGGCGATGTGCCCGCCGACGATGGCCCAGCCCCCGAGGAAATTACGTTCGACGTCGAAGAAGTGCATCGACCCACCCATTCCGCGCGAACACCCGGTGTCTTTGCCGAAAAGCTCCGCCATCGCGGCGTTGGGAGACATCCCACGGGCGAGCGCGATCCCGTGATCGCGATAGGTCTGGAAGATGTAGTCCTGCTCTTGGAGTGCATCGACAGCGCCGACCGCGATCGACTCCTGGCCGATATAGAGATGCAGGAACCCGCCGATGTGCCCCTTGGCATAGTTGCGCGCTGCTTCTTCCTCGAAGCGGCGGATCAACTTCATCGACCGGTATTGCTCGAGAAGGTTGTCCTTGGCCGTCACAGGCGTCCCCACGCGGGTAGCTTACCGGAACGCCCTACACGCGCCATCGGACGTGATCCACATCTCTTCGGCGGAGGCGCGGATGTACCGGCGTTTCCGCGCAATGGACACTCACAGGACACCACCCGCACGGTTCGAGTTGGCTTGTCACCCTCGGAGTTCCTAGGATTTAGGGGTGCGGATCGAGACCTTGAGGGGGGCCAAGCTCGATGAATCCGTTCTCGGCGAGTTGAGCTCCCGGGCGCGGCCCGTCATGCGTGTGCTCGAAGAGGGGCTCGAGGTCGTCGCTTCGAGTTCAGGCGCGGATGCGGGTGGAGTGTACATCGGCGCGGATTTGGATCGACTCCGTTGCGTGGCTGCGTTTGGGCCGGGCCGAAAACACGTCCTAGACATCGGTTCACCCCCCAACCGCGAGCTGGTGAAGCGCGCGCTGCCGCGACGAAACCCGATGCGTCGCTCTCGACCTTCGCCTGACCCACACTTCGCGGCCAGCAACTCGCAGAGTACGCGTTCGGTCCTGCTGTGTTCGCTGCGGGATGGAAACCGCGCGATCGGGGTCCTACAGCTCGTGAAGACACGAGGGATGTTCGAAGACCACGAGAAGCGGGTGGTCGCTGGACTGAGCAAGTACATCACGACTTCGTTGGTGCAGACGACGTCGCTTCGAAAGCAAGAACTCCTTGCGGCACACGACCCGCTGACGGGGCTTCGCAACGTGCGTGAGCTCGACCAGGAACTCGCGCGGGCCGTCAGCGCTGCGCGGCGTGGTGCGCGAGATATGGCGCTGATGTTCGTGGATGTCGATCATCTCAAACGCGTCAATAGCAAGCTTGGACACGCGGCCGGCAGCGAAGCGTTGCGACGCACGGGCAAGGCACTCGATGAAGCCGCGGCCGGCGTCGGCTCGGTGTTTCGTTTCGGCGGCGATGAATTCGTCGTGGTGCAGCGGCACGCTTCGAAGGAGAGCGCGCGCGCCCTGGCCGATCACCTGCGAAGCCATGTGGCGGCCAGCACCGCAGGACCCATGCGTAGGGAAGGCGTGCTCCCGAAGATCACGGTGTCCGTTGGCGTTGCGACTCTGCGGGGCCTTCGGCGCCTCAACGGCCAACCGCCCGCCGAGCTCCGCGCCCGGCTCATGACCACGGCGGACCGCGCCCTCTTTCGCGCCAAAGCGGCAGGCCGAAACCGCGTCATCCTCGCCACCGCGCGCGACGACCGCCTGTAAAGGGGACAGTCCCCTTTACTCGAGGGTTAAGGACACCGTGCTCACCAAGAATTAACCCCTCGTAAAAGGGGACTGTCCCCTTTATGGGAGTTGGGTGAGGTAGCTTTCGGTGGTGGATTGGATGCGGGCGCGGACTTCGTTGGGGTCGACTTCGACGAATTTTTCGTCGGGGGTGACTTTGAATAGGGGTTGGCCTTTGGAGACGATGGTGCCGTCGGTGTCGACGAGGACTTTGTCGACGGTGCCGGCGAAAGGCGCGTAGACCTTGTTGAACATCTTCATGACTTCGACGACGTAGAGGGGATCGCCGATGTCGAAGTGTTGGCCCTCTTCGATGAACTTGGGCATGCTCGGCGCTTCTTGCGCGTAGTACATGCCGCCGCTCACCGCGACGATCTCGTCGGCCTTGTTGATGGGCGGCGGGACGAGGACCTTCTTCATGGCCTTTTGGTGATCCGCGTCGAGGAGACGATCGGGAATCGTGATCGTCATGTCGTCGTTCACCCGGAGATCGTAGTAGCCGACCTTGGCCGCGAGCTTGGGAAGAATGTCCAAGAGCTCGGTCCCAAGCTGAAATCCGAAGTGGGCCTCTCGCACGGCCGCCCACTCGGTTGCGTCGAATCCCTTCGCTGGCGCTGCGCCGCGTAGCCGTGCGTCGAGTTTGGGCCATGGGACGTCGCCGATGCGCGCGCCGACCGCTTCGTAGAAGGCCTCACCGGCGCTCAGCACCTCTTGATCTTGCTCCCAGATCCGATGCGCCGCGGGGGCGTCTACCAAGCACTCCATGTGCAGGAGCTGATACGTGTCCGCGAGGATCAATACGGGGTTGCGGTGCCAGGTCACACCGGCCTTGGTGATGTCGAAGTGCTCCATGTGGGTACTCAACCACGCCGACAGGAGATGCGGCTCGTCGAGCAACCGCCGCAGAGGCCTCGCGATGAGAGTCGCCTTGCGAAGCGCCACTTCGTTGGTGGCTTGGACCGCCTGTGCGTCCTCTCCGGCGCGATCGAGATAGCTCTGGGAGATTCGATTGTAGGCGTAGTCGAGGTCGATCTGGTTGGATTCGGCGAGCAGCTCCCCCATCAACGTCAGATAGGGAACGACGAAACGCGTCGTCGGTTTCGCGTCGACGCCTCGCGCCAAGAACCAACTGACCAGCCCGTAGTGGAACTGAAGGTTCGTCTGCAGGTCCGGCCCTCGAAGGACCGTTTGGCGAAGGACCTCTTGAAGCTGTTCGTAGCTCTCTCGGCGATCGCCACCCGTGGTGACGAGAAGCGCGATGTTGCTGTCATACGCTCCCGCGAGCCGATAACGCATGAACAGGCCCGTGTCGGGGTTCTTGAAACAGATGCCCTGGTCGTCGCGCACCTCGCCCTCGATCGGGTCCGACCAGAAGATGATCTCGCCTCCAGCATGCGGAGAAAGCGACTGGTCCGTTGCGTTGAGTCGTGCCTCGACGGCCGCGGCCTTTCGGCCGATTCGCTCTGGACGGGGAAGGCGGGCCTTGTGTTTCGAAAGGAGCGCCATCACCTCGACGATCGATGTGACGTCGAAGTAGTCCTCGGCATCATTCGGATTGCGAAACCGGAGCGCGTAGCAGAGCTCCGACACGCGATGCTCTACCTGGATGCGCGTGTTGACTTCCATGAAGTAGTGCCGCGCGCCGTCGACGATGCACTCGAAGGTCGACGCGGAATCGAGCCCCACTTCCTGTCCGAAACGCTCCGCTTCCTCCTCCATCTTTCGAAGAATACCGAGGTCCTGCGCGATCGAATCGGCGATCTTGTCGTTGCCTCCTTCGCGTTCGCGGGCGACCGCGGCGGCGAATCCCTCTTGCGTGATCGACACCTCGAGGAGCTTCTGCTCATGCATCTGCAACGAGCAGTCCCGCCCACCAAGTGACACGCACCAGTCGCCATTGCCGATCAACTGGATCTCGTTGTGTCGCGTCGTCTCGATGTTGAGCTCCGCGAGGATGTTTTTGTTATCCCCGACTCCGAGCGCCTTCACCTCGCTGAGGATCTCACGCACCATGCCGGGCGCTTCGCTCGCGTGGCTCACGATGCGCTGCCCCTTGCCACCACCGCCACCGATTGCTTTGAGGCGAATGCGGCTACCAGGGTTCGACTCGAGAATCGCGCCAACCTCGATCTCGATCTGCGCGGCCAGCTCATCGATCGTGTAGACGTCGATGCCTGCGTCGTAGGAAGCGGCCAAGAGTGCATCCGCGAGCGCCTCGAGTGACGCCCCCTTCTCGCTCAGTGCGGGCACGTCGAGCTGATGCTTCTTCGCGAGTGAACGGAGCGCAGCGCGATCCGGATGCTTTCGAAGAAGCAGTCGCCCGGTTGCATCGTTGACTCCGGGGGTGACGCTGACGTCGACGCGTTCGGCCGTGCGCTTCGCCTCGTCCTTGAAGCCAGCCGCCTGCACGGTGCCAGACCCCGGGCCCACGAACAGCAGCCCAGACTCTTCGATCGCGCGAACGAACTCCTCATCCTCGGCCATGAAGCCGTAGCCCGCGAAGACGTAGTCGTAGCCGTTGTCCCTCGCGATCTGGATGATCTGCCGGACGCGTTCGGTGCGCTCTTCTTTGCTCGCGCCGGTGTAGTCGGCGATCGCGTGCACCCGGGACGGGTCGAGTCTTCGGAGCTCGGGTGCCAACCCACGTGGATAGACGATCGAGTCTTTCTCCGACAGGAGAATGCCTGCCTTGTCGATACCCATCTCGGCGAACGTATCGAGTGCTTCCTGGCGAATGGGACCGCGACAGACGATGAGGACAGTCATGTCCTCGCAAGAGAACGATCGCACCCAATCGGACTCCGACTCACTGAGTCGCCGATCACGGTGGATCAGCGGATTGTGGAGATAGAGATCGGCTTCGCCCATCAGTGGAACTCCCGCTGCACGGCTTGCCATGGCTCGGGTTGGTAGTGCGACAAGAAGAAGTTCAGATTCTTGGCCAACGCCGACCGCACGTTCGTCGGCATGACGATCTCGGAAATGGAGCCGAGGCTCAGTGCTTCCTTGGGGTTCATCAGCTCCGTCTCATAGCGCGCGTTGAACGCCGCTTCCTGCTCTTTCACCCAGGCTGCGACGTCGCGTTCGGCCGCGTCCTTTGCCGTGCCCGCCTCGATGGCCTCTGCAAGGCGCGCCTTCGCACCGGCACGCATGGCGCGAAGCTCCTTCTTGTACACGAACTCTTTCCCTGCCGGGCCCATGACGGCGACGCGGGTGGTCGGAAGTGCCATCACGTGGTCGGCACCAACCGCGTAACAGTTGAAGGCCGCGTAGGCACCACCGAACGCATTGCGAATGATGAGCAGGAGGCGCGGCGTTCGGAGATCGATGATCGAGTCGAGCATCGCCCTCCCCGCCTGGACGATCCCTCGGCTCTCTTGATCCCGCCCCGGCAGGAAGCCCGTGGTGTCTTCCATGAAGACGACCGGAATGTTGTAGAGGTTGCAAAACCGAATGAAGCGCGCGTTCTTGAGCGCCGCGTCCACGTCGATCTGCCCGGAGGCCACCGAGCTGTTGTTGCACACGAAACCGACCACGTGCCCACCGAGTCGGCCGAATGCCGTGATCGTGTTCCGAGCACGCTGCGGTTGAAGCTCGAAGTAGTCTCCGTGGTCGCAGATCTGCTGCAGGATGATGCTCACGTCGATCGGCGTGTTGAACCCCGTCGGGGAGTTGAAGGCCTTGCGCAAGAGCGTGTCGATCTCGCCGGTGGGGCGATCGATGGGATCCGACGTTTCTTGGTACGGAGCGAACTCGTGATTGTTGCCGGGGAGGTAGTTGAGTAGCCGCTGGGCGGTGCGAAGGGCTCCGACCTCGTCTTTGACCGTCAAGTCGGAAACACCACTTTGCCCGTGTACCCCGGGGCCACCGAGCTCGTCGGCGGTGACGTCCTCGCCGAGCACGCTCTTGACGACCCCTGGCCCGGTCAGGCCAAAGAACGTGTCGTTCGGCTGGATCATGAAGCTACCTTGCCGCGGCAGGTACGATCCGCCGCCTGCGTTGTAGCCAAACATGCACATGATGCTCGGGACGACGCCACTGATGCGGCGAAGCGCCGTGAACGCTTCCGCATAGCCATCGAGCCCACCGATTCCGGCAGGGACGAACGCGCCGGCACTGTCGTTCATCCCGATCAAAGGGAGGCCCTGTCGCCCCGCAAGGCGGATCAAGTTGGCGAGCTTGGTGCCATTCGTCGCGTCCATCGAACCGGCGCGCACGCTGAAGTCGTGCCCGTAGAGCGCCACGCTGCGACCCTGGATCTGCACCACCGCCGTCACGATCGATGCACCGTCGAGATTCGGGCCCCAGTTCTGATACAGAATCGTGGGTTCGGTGCCGGGGTCGCGCAGCATGTCGATGCGCTCCCAGACGGTCATGCGCCCTTTGGAGTGCTGTCGACCGGTCTGGACCGGGCCCGCAGCGGTTCTTGGTCGCGCCCGAAGTGCTTCCCCCTCGCGCACACTGCGCTCGTAGGGGCCATCTCCGAGGGCGGCGTCGTTGGCGCGCGGTTCAACCGCCAACGGATTTTCGAGCTTCGGCGTCAGGATCTCGTTCTCAGCCATACCTACAATTCCCTACACTGGGTCGTGCACGCGCATACGACGTCAAAGCGCCTGGCCTTTTACGGGTTTTGGGGGCGGCGTGCCAGTGAACACCATGCGACCCCGCCACGTCCGATGGCGCGCGAGCCGAAATTAGCGAAAATGCACGGCTTCATGCTGAGCAGCGACGAACGCAAGCGTGCCATGAGTGTGGCGACGCAAGTGGCCAAGGAGGCCGGCGAACTCGTGATGGAGGGATTCCGGACGGGCGCCGAGATTTCGCACAAAGGGCGCTTCGACCTGCTGACCCAGTTCGACCTGCAGAGCGAAGCCCACGTGCGTGCCGGCCTGTCCGCGGCGTTTCCCGACCATCGAATTGTCGGCGAAGAAACAGATGAGACCGGCACGGGCGACTACGTTTGGTATGTCGACCCGATCGACGGAACGACCAATTTCGCGCACGGCCATCCCTTCTTTTGCGTGTCGCTCGCGCTCTATCACCGGTCGTTGGGGCTTGCGGGCGTCGTTCACGCGCCAGCGCTCGGAACGACATGGGCGGCCTCCCGCGGACATGGCGCCTCGCGCAATGGTCAGCCGTGCTTCGTCTCGAAGCGCGCGTCGCTCGACGAGGCGCTCTGCGCGACCGGATTCCCGTACGACCGCGCCACCAACCGTGACAACAACCGGGCTGAGCTTTCCCTATTCCTCGAGCGCGTCCGCGGGGTCCGGCGCTGCGGCTCTGCGGCGATCGATCTGTGTCTCGTGGCAGACGGAACGTACGATCTCTACTGGGAACAGCGCCTCAACGCGTGGGACATGTGTGCCGGCGCGCTCATCGTGCTCGAGGCAGGTGGCTCCCTGTCGACGTATGAGGGCGGCGAGGTCGACCCGCGGACCGGCAAGCTGGTCGCCTCGAACGGGCTCGTCCATGATGCCGCGGTTCGCACGATTCGTGAGGCGCGTCACAATTTAGACGCCTCGAACCCGTGAATCTCGACGCCTCAACCGATACATTGAATTCGTGGGGGCGCATCAATCGGGGGCGGAGCCTTGGGGCGAGGGCGCGGAGCCATCTGCGGAGACGGTCGCGGCGCGGACGGAGCTGAGTCCGGAGCAGATCCGGGGCATGTTCAACGCGGTGACGAGCCGTCACATCGGGACGATGACGGTGTGCGCCGGGCTCGCGTACCTAGGTTTGGCCGCCGGTCAGTGGTCGCCGGCGATGAGCGATGCCTCGCTGATCATGATGTCGGTGTATGGGCTGACCGCGATCGCGCTGCTTGCCTTTGCCTGGCGCACGAAGCGTCACCCTCTCCCAGTCGAGTGGTCGATCCACGCCGGAGGCGTGGTCTTCATGACGGTGATCGGGTCCGTCATCTTGAGCTACGCCGTTGGGCGCGATCCAACGATATTCTACTTGTTCATTCTGCTTCAGTTCGCCGCGGGTGCGCTGCTGCATAGCCGCGCGTGGTTGATCGCGTCGATGGTGTTCGCGGACGTAGCCTGGATCGTGATCTCCCTATTCGTCGACGACGTCAACTGGGTTCGAAGCATCGGATATCTCGCAGGGTTCTCGGTCGTCGTGATCGGAATGCACGTCGTTCGCCGCCGCACGCTGATCGAACTCCATGAGCTTCGGGAAGCGTCGGAAAAGGTGTCGCGGGCCAAGAGCGAGTTCCTGGCGAACACGAGCCACGAGGTCCGGACGACGATCAGCGGCGTGGTCGGGCTCGGCGCCTTGCTTCTCGAAACCGAACTGGACACGAAACAGCGCAAGATGGTGAGTGCCATCCGAGAGTCGACCGAGGCGCTGATCGGCATCGTCGACGAGGTCCTGGATTTTTCGAGGCTTCAGCAAGGTCAGTTGAAACTAGACCGCCTCCCATTCGACCTCGGCGCCACCGTGGACGGGGTCGTCGAGCTGATGGAGCCGCGCGCCGAAGCCAAGGGGCTCGAGCTCGAAGTGACGCTCGGCGGTCTCGGGCGCACTCGGTTCGTCGGCGATGCGGGGCGCATCCGTCAAGTGGTGCTCAACCTCGTCAGCAACGCGATCAAGTTCACCGAGGCCGGCAAGGTCTCCGTGTCGGCTGCGGTCGTTCGTCAGTCGGAGCCGGTGCGGGTCCGCATTACCGTCGAAGACACCGGAATCGGCATCAAGGCAGACGCCCTCGACAAAGTCTTCACGCGCTACCAGCAGCAGGATCGAGGTACGAGTCGACGGTTCGGGGGCACAGGGCTTGGGCTCGCGATTTCCAAGCAGCTGGTCGAGCTGATGGGCGGTGAACTCGAGGTACAGAGCGAAGTCGGCGTCGGTACGAAGTTTTCAATCGAGATCGATCTCGAGCCTGGGCCCGAGGACACCCTGCGTGTCCAGGGGGCCGATGGGGCGAGCGACCTCTTGATTCGACAGGGGCTCCGAGTGCTCCTCGCCGAAGACAATCCGACCGGACGCATGGTCACCGAGGCACTTCTCAAGAAGCTCGCCTGCGAGGTGAGGGTCGTCGGGGATGGTCGTGAAGCCCTACGCAACGCTCGGGACCAGGAGTACGACATCATCTTCATGGACTGCGACATGCCCATGATGGACGGCTTTCAGGCGACCCGAAGGATCCGGGAAGACTCGAAGAACCAGGACACGCCCATCGTGGCGCTCACCGCGAGTATCATCGAGGACGACCGTGTGCGGGCGCTGGAGGCGGGGATGAACGACACCATCGCGAAGCCCGTGCGCGCCAGTAGGCTCCAGCGGCTCTTCGCCCACTGGTTCACCATTCATCACGATCGTGCGCCCTCCGCTCGCAGTGCGCACGCGACGCCTTCTTCGGCGCTCGACATGAGGATGGTCCGGCAGCTCGTGTCGCTCGACGTCGTCGACGATGGGTTCATTCAGGAAGTGATGGTTGCGTACATCGACCAGCTCAGGGATTCGGTGAAGACGCTCGGAAACGCGCTCGACGCCGAAGACATGGAAGCGGTGAAGCTCACCGCACACTCGATCAAGGGCGCGAGCAAACAGATCGGCGCATCTCGCGTCGGCGAGCTGCTCGGCGCGATCGAACGAGAGACCGCGGTCGACCCTGCGCGCGATCTGGTCGGACAGGTTGCGGCTGAGGTGCCTCGGGTCGAAGAGGCCGTTCAGGCTCTTCTTCGACGCCACGGATGAGCGCCGGGCGGCAGCGTTTTAGATGTCGAGGTTCGTGACGTTGAGCGCGTTGTTCTCGATGAATGCACGGCGCGGCTCCACCTGATCACCCATCAGGACGCTGAAGAGCTCCTCGGCCTCGACGGCGTCTTCGATTCGCACCTGGAGCAACGTTCGGGTGTCAGGGTCCATCGTGGTCTCCCAAAGCTCATCGGGGTTCATCTCACCGAGGCCTTTGTACCGCTGGATACCCAGCCCCCTGCGAGCGCGAGCATCGATGGTGGACCAAAGGCCTTCCACGTCGGGCACCTCGGTGGTGTCGCCGGTGGGCTTGCCGTCTTTTCCGAGGACGGACAGCACGAAGGGGGGATCCCCAAGGGCGCGAATTCCTTGCCGGATCTGGCGGAGCTCGGCGACGTTGCCTGCCGACAAGAGATCGAAATCGATGCGGGTGTGACGGGGCTCGACTTCGCCTTCCGTCGTGAGCTGGACGCGGAATCGGTCGTGCTCTTCGTCGCTCTCGATCGTGGCTTCGAAGCGCCCGGGGCGTTTGTCGCTCATGTACGACTCGATTGCTGCGAGAGCTGCTTCCACCTTCGGACGGTCCGCCAAGTCGCCGACTTGGACGTCGGTCGCGGTCACCAGGGCTTCGACGACCAACGGGTCGACGCGATGCCCAATGTTCTCGAGCAGCTGTCGAAAGCGTGCGACGTCTTCCACGAGCCGCTTGAGCGGTTCGCCGGTGAGCTGCGTGCTTCCTTCCTTCATGCTGAGGACGACGTTGTCGGTGCCCAACTCGATCAAGTAGCGGCTCAGCGTGGAGTCATCTTGCAAGTACCGAAGCTTCTTGCCCTTCTTGACCTTGTAGAGCGGCGGCTGCGCGATGTAGAGGTAGCCCTTGTCGATAAGCTGATGCATCTGTCGGTAGAAGAAGGTGAGCAGCAGGGTGCGGATGTGGGAACCGTCGACGTCGGCGTCGGTCATGATGATCACGTGGTGATACCGTAGCTTGTCGATGTCGAAGTTGCCGCCACCCTCGACCCCGCAGCCGAGGGCCGTGATCAGCGTGCCGATCTCCGCGCTCGAGAGCATCTTCTCGAAACGGGCGCGCTCGACGTTGAGAATCTTGCCGCGGAGCGGGAGGATGGCCTGGTATCGACGATTTCGCCCCTGCTTGGCACTGCCACCCGCGGAATCGCCCTCGACGATGTAGAGTTCGCTCTCGGAGGGGTCTTTGCTTTGACAGTCGGCGAGCTTGCCGGGAAGCGTGCTCGCGTCGAGCACGCCTTTTCGCTGCACCATCTCGCGGGCTCTGCGGGCCGCCTCGCGCGCGCGAGCCGCCAGCACCGTCTTCTCGACGATGCGCTTTGCGGATTTCGGATCCTCTTCGAGATAGGCCCGGAGATTCTCGTTGACGACGCTTTCGACGATCCCTTTGACCTCGCTCGACACGAGCTTGTCTTTGGTTTGGGAGGAGAACGCGGGGTCGGGGTGCTTGACGGAGATCACCGCGGTGAGGCCTTCGCGAACGTCCTCGCCACTGAGCGGATTCTTGAGATCTTTGAGCAGCTTTTCCCGTGAACCGTATTGATTGATCACGCGGGTCAGCGCAGTACGCAGCCCGGTCAGATGGGTCCCGCCGTCACGATTGAAAACGTTGTTGGTGTAGGGGAAGATCGATTCGTTGTACGCATCGCTCCACTGCATCGCGATTTCCACGTCCACGCCATCTTTGACTGCGTGTAAGTAGATGACGCCTTCGTGAAGGGGGGTCTTCTTTCGGTTGAGTGCTTCGACGAACTCCCGAATGCCGCCTTCGAACCGATGGGTGACACTCTTGCCGTCACCCCGCTCGTCTTCGAGAACGACCTCCAGCCCCGCGTTCAGAAAACTGATCTCGCGGAGACGGTTGTTCAGCACATCGAAGCTGAAATCGGTCATGGTGAAGATCTGAGCGTCGGGTTTGAAGGTGACCTTGGTGCCGGTCTTGCTGCTGTTGCCGATCGGTTGGAGAGGCGCCACCGGCGCGCCACGCTCGTACTCCTGAAACCACAGCTTCCCTTCGCGGCGGATCTCCATCTTGAGCCACTCGCTCACCGCGTTGACAGCGCTCACACCCACCCCGTGTAGCCCTGCCGACACGGAGTAGCTGTCACTGTTGAACTTCCCGCCCGCGTGAAGCTGGGTCATGACGACTTCAGCGGCGCTCACGCCCTTGGCGTGCATGCCCACCGGGATGCCACGACCGTTGTCGATGACGGTGATCGAACCTTCGGAATGGACGATCACCTGCACCCGATCACAGTGGCCAGCCAGATGCTCGTCGACGGCGTTGTCGACGGCTTCCCAGACGAGGTGGTGCAAGCCCGTACCATCGTGCGGATCGCCAATGTACATGCCCGGCCGCTTGCGAACGGCCTCCAACCCCTCGAGCACTTGGATGGCACTTTGGTCGTATCCTGGCGCGGCGCTCGGCGCGTCCGCGGTCGGTGTTTCGGCCATAGCGGTTTCTAGCCTCAAGGAGGCTCCGACGCAAGGGCTGATCTGAGCGCTAAGCCCTTGATCTGAATAAAGAATTTCTTGGTCCAAGACACCTGCGCAACACGGGCTCCCAAGTGGGTCCATCGCGCGGCGATCGGGGCCCTCCGAATCACCGAGAAGAGGGTGGGTCCGAGTCCACGAGGGAGGTGTAGATGCGGAATTCCAGCCAGCCGAAGAACGGGCGCGCACGCGGCAGCGGGGCGGCTTTGAGAACGCAACGAGGCCCCCTCGGAAGGTGACGAACCATGACGGAGCGGCCTACAATGAAAACACGACATGGAAACAGAGGAACCGAGGAACCCGGAACCACCGATCGTGCGCGACACGGTGCCTCACGTTCTCGACAGTCGATGGATCATGGCGGTGGCCGTCCTGGCCGTGCTCGTCGCGATCGCCTGGGCGCTACTCGACAGGAGCTCCGCGTGGCCTCGATCCGAAGAGAAGCCGGCGACCGAAACCACGGCGACAATCGAGCTGCTCGGGGCCCCACCCGACGCGACGGTCACGCTCGACGGCGTCCCGATCCACAGCACGACGTTCGGCGTGTCTCCGCGTGCTCGCCACGCACTCGAAGTGCGGGATGCCGAGGGGCGCACCTGGCGCCAAGTATTCCTCGCGACCGGCTCACTTTCGCTGGTGGTCGCGCTCGAGCCCGCAGCCACTACGGAGTAGTCGACGCGCCGGCGACCTCGTAGCCGCGAAGCCTTGCCCGCACCGTGGCGGCGCGATCCGAGACGTCGGACGGCATCGTCGAGGTCACCGACACCGGCCCCACGAAAGGGCAATAGATCGTGGTCACGACCAGGCCGAGTTTTCCTCCCGTTTCTCGCACCTCGAGGCATCCTTGAAACTCGCCAGCGGCGGTCTCCTCGTGGGCCAGGCTGGTGACCACCTCGCCTGTACGCCCGCCACGCGCGGGCCACGTCGCGCCGTCGTCGAATGGCGCTCGAAACAGCCACGCTCCGTCAGCAGGGACGAAGATCCCGTCTCGGCGCAGCTCGTACTGCACCGTCGCGCCGCCGGTTTGTACCGTCACGTACGCGCCATTCACAGACTCGACGCGTGTCACTGCGAGAGTGGTCGACGCGTCTCCTGTGTCGATGTCGTACGACCACGCGTTTCCCGCGCGCAATGGGTAGAGGTCTACCGGGTCGATTGTCAGCTCTGGCACCGACGGTGCTTGCCTCGAACCCCCGCAGGCGCTGACCACGACCACGGTGAGCGCGACGACGACATGAACTCGCCACTTCATCAGGTGAGGATAGCAGCTCCAATGTAGGCGGTCCCCGCATATTCGCGAAAGCGGTTTGTACTGATACGATGCAAGGGTGCATGACAAAGGCACCATCTTGGTTCTCGACGATGATCCGTCCGTGCGTCAGCTCGTGAAGGTCATGCTCCAGAACGCGGGTTACGGCGTCGTCGCTGCGAGCGACGTCGCATCGGCGCTGGCGCAGTGCAGTGTGCAGCTCCCCGACCTGATGGTCGTCGACCTCATGTTGCCCGTCGAAGATGGCGAGATGTTCCTGAGAGAGTTTCGCAGGCGTTGGAGAACCGCCGAGGTGCCTGTGATCGTGCTCAGCGCGAGTACGGCGAGAGGTGAAATCGCCCGGGCGCTCGACGTCGAAGGGAGCCTCGGGAAGCCGTTTTTCGCAGAAGACCTTCTCGAACTGGTGGCCACCCACCTCCCTGCGCGAATCGCCGCTGCGACCTGCTGAGACGCGTATCGTCGGACCGCGGAGCGCGTGGTATGAGCGGCCGCATGGATCAAGTGTTTGCGGGCGGACTGTTCGATGGCGAGGTGGTCTTGGTGACGGGCGGCGGGACCGGCATCGGTTTTGCGGCCGCCACGGAAATGGGCCGCCTCGGCGCCAAGGTCGCCATTTGTGGGCGACGCGCAGGCCCTCTGCAGGATGCGGTGGATCTCCTCGCCAAAGAGGGCATCGAGGCCCTCGGACTCCCGTGTGACATCCGTGAACCCGACGTGGTCGACGGATTCATCGACGCCGTCGTTGCGCGATTCGGCCGAATCGACGTCCTCGTCAACAACGCCGGAGGTCAGGTTC
>JBATTM010000220.1:0-2635 GCA_049670545.1 Polyangiales bacterium | reverse complement strand
GATGGACACCGAAGACGCAGAAGAGGGAGTGCGCTCGTTCGTCGAGCGCCGCGAAGGCAACTTCAAGGGGCGTTGACGCTCAGCGTTTGTGGAACACGTTCGCGTCGAAAGCATCTCGGGGCTGACGCGTTGCGTTCGCAGACACCTGCTCGTCTTCGTACCCAAAGGAGAGCCCGCAGAGAATCTGCTCGTCCGCTGGAATGTCGAGATGCTGGGCGACCATATGCGGATAGGATCGGAGTGACGCTTGTGCACATGATCCGATCCCACGCGACCACATGGCAAGCATGAGAGTCTGCACGTACATCCCGACATCGAGCGCGACCCCGATCCCGAACCGCTTGGACATGCAAACGTACGCTACGTGCGGCGCATCGAAGAACTCGAAGTTGCGAAGGCTGGCATTGAACCGGCCAACGACATCGTCGCGTGCGACTCCCATCTTGCCGTAGAGTTCGACCGCACAGTCGATCTGCTTCCTTCGATACCCATCGAAGAATTCATCGATTGGGTGTTCCGTGTGGGGAGGCTCGCCGTTGCGGACAGCCGCCACCAATGCCTCACGTAGAGATGCGCATCGCTGACCGGACGCGACATACACGCGCCATGGTTGTACGTTGCAGTTGCTGGGCGCGTACTGCGCGAGGCCAAACACTTCCTGCAAAACGTCGTCTGGAACCGCCTTCGGCAAGAAGCCTCGAACCGATCGGCGCTCGCGTACGGCCCGGTCGAAGTCGTGGATACCGCGCGTCACGACGGACGACTCCGCGCTGCCCTATTCAGGAAGGCTTCTACGGCCCTGATATTCTCTTCCGAACCGTAGAGGCCCGAAAGCACGTCGGCTTCGTCTGCTATCGCTTCGTCGAGTGTTCTCTCTTCGCCCTCGCGAAGGAGCGCCTTCGATGCACGCACCGCTCCGCTCGGAAGCGCCCCGACGTCCGCAGCGACCTCGAGGACTCGTTCTCGGAACTCGGCATCTTCGAACACACGCGTGACGAGGCCCCAGTCGGCTGCGGTGGTCGCGTCGACGGGCTTGCCCCGAAGCACCAATTCGTTGGCACGTTGTCGCCCGATCAGCCGAGGAAGAGTGAACGAGCTCCCGTACTCGACGACGAGCCCGAGTCGCGCGAAGGGCACGTAGAGCTTCGCCGAACGATTGGCGTAGACCATGTCGAAGTGGGGCAGCAGCGTGACGCCCATGCCCACCGCTAGCCCTTCGACGCCCGCAATGAGAGGTTTCGGAAAGGCGCGGAGCGCTTCGTGAATGTTCACCACGACCTCGGGAACCTTGCCGCCCCGCCCTGCCTCGAGGAACAGGTGAACGTCGGCCCCCGCACAGAACGTTCCTTCAGAGCCCACCACCACCACCACGTGCACGTCGGCGTCATCGGCCGCGACCTCCAAGGCTTCCGTGAGCGCCGCCGCGAGCGGCTCGTTCAGCGCGTTCTTCTTCTCAGGGCGATTCAGGGTGAGGACCCGTACGGCACCGTGGTCTTCGACGAGTAGCAGAGACATCGTAGGGGGCTCCTATTGGATCACAGACGCCGCTTGGCCGTCGGGATCGTCTTCTTGATTCGAATCGTGCAGTCGTCTCCCACGACCTTTCGCAACGCCGGTTCGATCACGCCCGTGCGCACGTACTCGGCACCGACTCCGAACGCTGCCCGTCCCGTCACGCGAACCACAACCTCATGCGGCTCCACCGATACGACCTTGATCGTGCTCTCATCCTTGCGGAGCAGTGGATCGAGAACCTCATCGATGACGCTTTGAATCGCATCGTGCACTTGTCGATCATGGGAAATTGTCAGCGAAAACGCAACTCTCCAT
This sequence comes from Polyangiales bacterium, assembly GCA_049670545.1. Taxonomy (GTDB): domain Bacteria; phylum Myxococcota_A; class Polyangia; order Polyangiales; family Houyiibacteriaceae; genus SG8-38. The sequence goes on along the minus strand of JBATTM010000220.1, from coordinate 805 downwards.
GGTGCTATACTCGCCCGCAATCATGCAGCCCGCCCGAACGCGCCTTCACGTGGACATTCGCCGGCAACAGCTTCTCGAGCTCGCCCTCGAGCTGTTCGCCAGCCACGCGTATGACGACATCTCGATCGACGAGATCGCCCGGCAAGCTGGCATTTCCAAGGGGCTGCTCTATCACTACTTCCCCAGCAAGCGCGCGTTCTACGTCGCGGCTGTGACCGCAGCTGCAGAACAGCTCGTCGAAGAGACCGACATCGACGCACATGGTGTCGGGGACCAACCGAATCTCGAGGGAGTTCGCGAGATCCTTCGCGCGTTCCTCGCCTACGTCTCTCGTCGGCGCAAGGAATACGTCTTCCTCATACGTGGCGGAATCGGTTCGGACCCTGAAGTCGCCGAGATCCTCGAAGGCACGCGTCAGTCCCTGGTGCAGCGCATGTTGACACGGCTTGCGCGGTTCGGCGTCAAGGACGACTTGCCAACCCGGTTGCGACTGCGCGGCTGGATCGGGTTTCTCGAAGGTTCCACCCTCGATTGGCTTCAAACGGACGAGCTCGACAGCGACGCCTTCCTCGAGATCTTGTTGCCGATGGCCGGCCACGTGCTGGCTTCCGCGATTCAAGCTACTCACGCGGAATGAAGCGCGCCGTCGTGACCCTCGTGCTTGGTCTGTGGACTATGGCGAACGGGTGCCGCCCCCCCGAGGTGCGGCCTCCGGCCGTCGCGCCGACGGTCCACACCCGGAACGAGGCCACTCGAGCAGATGTCGACCCTGAGTCCGAGGCCGCGCCACCCATCGGACCCACAT
>JBATTM010000219.1:0-11649 GCA_049670545.1 Polyangiales bacterium | reverse complement strand
AGATGTACAAGCAGAAGGGCACCGGCAACGCGCGACACGGGTCGCGGCGGGCGCCGATATTCGTCGGCGGTGGCACGGTCCACGGCCCAAAGCCCCGAGACTTCGGGTACCGACCTCCGCGCAAGATGCGGCTTGGCGCGCTCAAGGGTGCTCTGAGCCTCAAGCTTCGCGAGGGCCGACTGCTCATCGTCAAGGACTTCGAGCTCGACGAAATCAAGACGAAGACTCTCGCGGCTGTGCTGGACGCGCTCCAGGTCAACGATGGCGCCCTGATCGTCGACGCGAAGGACAACGAGAGGCTTCGCCTGAGCGCGCGCAATCTCCGGAGCCACTCCGTGCTTCCCCCGGAGGGCGTGAATCTGTACGACCTATTGCGTCATGAGCACCTCGTGCTGACGCAGACGGCGGTCGAAGCCTTGGAAGCGAGGTGCCAGTGATGCACGTAGAGGACATCATCAAGCGACCACTCTACCTGACGGAGAAGGGGTCCAAGCTTCGCGAAGAGCAGAACAAGTACACCTTCGAGGTCGATTTGGACGCGAACAAGCTTCAGATCAAGACTGCCGTCGAGACCTTGTTCAAGGTCACTGTCGACAACGTGCACACGCTCGTGATGCGCGGCCACATGCGCCGCATGGGCCGTGGATTCGCGAAGACGAGAAACTGGAAAAAAGCCGTCGTGACGCTCCGTGATGGAGAATCGATCGACTTCTTCGAGGGAGCGTAGTCATGGCGATCCGCAAGTTCAAACCCACTTCGCCGTCGCGCCGCTTCTATGAGGCGCCCGACTTCGAGATGATCACGAAGGGCAAGCCTGAGAAGAAGCTGCTCGAGGCCAAGAAAGAAAAGGCTGGCCGCAACAACAAGGGCCGCATCACTTCGCGTTTCCGGGGCGGTGGCCACAAGCAGCGCTACCGCAGGATCGACTTCAAGCGGAACAAGATCGGCGTGCCCGGTACCGTGAAAGCGGTCGAATACGACCCGAACCGTTCGGCACGTATCGCTCTCGTGTTCTACGCGGACGGCGAGAAAGCCTACATCCTGGCGCCCGACGGGCTCGAGGTGGGGCAGCAGGTGATCTCGTCGCGGAACGCCGACGTCAAGCCTGGCAATGCGATGCCCCTTCGTCACATGCCACTCGGCACGATGATTCATGCGATCGAGTTGAAGATCGGCAAGGGTGCGCAACTCGTTCGGTCCGCCGGCACCGCGGCACAGCTCATGGCCAAAGACGGCGACTACGCTCAGGTTCGATTGCCCTCGGGTGAAGTCCGGATGATTCACCTCAACTGTCGAGCCACGGTCGGACAGGTCAGCAACTCACTTCACGCGCGACTCACCCTAGGCAAGGCGGGTCGCAATCGGTGGCTCGGGCGACGCCCGCACAACCGCGGTACCACGATGAACCCGGTCGATCACCCGATGGGTGGTGGCGAGGGTCGGACGGCCGGTGGCCGCCACCCGTGTTCCCCGTGGGGGCAGCTGGCCAAAGGCCTCAAGACTCGAAAGAACAAGTCGACCGACAAGTACATCGTTCGACGGCGGAAGAAGAAGTAATGGCGCGTTCAGTAAAAAAGGGCCCGTTCATCGATGAGCACCTCGAGAACAAAGTCGAGGCTGCGAACAAGACGGGCGACAAGAAGATGATTCGCACGTGGTCCCGTCGTTCGACCGTGACCCCGGACTTCGTCGGTCACACGTTCGCCGTGCACAACGGTCGCAAGTTCGTGACGGTATTCGTCACGGAGAACATGGTCGGGCACAAGCTCGGCGAGTTTGCGCCGACCCGCACTTTCGGTGGGCATGCTTCTGATCGCAAGGGTGGCCGGAAGATCAACCCGCAGACAGGTAAGAAGTGAGCATGGAAGCGACTGCAAAAGCACGGTTTCAACGCATTTCGCCGCGTAAAGCACGGGTTGTCCTCAACATGGTCCGCGGGAAGAACGTCGCGCAGGCACTCAATGAGCTTCGGTTCACCACGAAGTCGGCTGCGCCGATCGTGGCGAAGCTCATCGGCAGCGCCATTGCGAACGCCAAGCAAAAGGACGAAGAGATCAACCTCGACGATCTCATCGTGAAGACGGCGTTCGCGGATATGGCGCCCAACCAGCACATGCGGCGCTGGCGGCCACGTGCGCAAGGCCGCGCGACACGCATCGTCAAGGGAATGAGTCACATCACCGTTGTCGTGAGCAACGGGGAAGAGAGCTAGCCGTGGGTCAGAAAGTACATCCGTATGGGTTCCGTCTCGGCGTCGTAAAGACGTGGAAGTCGAAGTGGTACGAGGATCGCAACTACGCCAAGTGGCTTCACGAAGACTTGAGGCTCAAGGCCGCGATTCGGAAGAAGTTCGCCCACGCGGGCATCGCTGACATCGAGATGGAGCGTGCCGCAAACAAGGCCAAGGTGGTCATCTACACCTCACGGCCCGGCATCATCATCGGCAAACGCGGCGCGGGCGTCGAGCAGCTCAAGTCCGAGCTCCAAGCCCTCACTGAGAACGAGCTGTTTCTCGACATTCAGGAGGTGCGCAAGGCGGAAACCAACGCGCAGCTCGTGGCCGAGAACATCGCGACCCAGCTCGAGCGCCGCGTCGCTTTCCGCCGCGCGATGAAGAAGGCCGTCTCGACCGCTATGAAGTTCGGTGTCAAGGGCATTCGCGTCACGGCATCCGGCCGTTTGGGTGGTGCGGAGATCGCGCGCACCGAGTGGTACCGCGAGGGCCGTGTTCCGCTTCACACACTGCGCGCTGACATCGAGTATGGCGAGGTTACCGCGCACACCAAGGCAGGCACCGTGGGGATCAAGTGCTGGATCTTCAAGGGTGAACAGTTGCCTCAGCGGCCCGGTGCGTCGGCGCCTGGAGCGCGGGTCTAAGGACGAGTCATGCTGCAACCAAAGAAAACCAAGTTTCGAAAGATGATGAAGGGGCGGATGCGCGGAAAGGCGTACCGCGGAAGCAAGATCTCGTTTGGAGACTTTGGCCTTCAGGCACTCGAACCTGGGCGTATCAGCGCGCGGCAGATCGAAGCAGCTCGTATGACGATTCAGCGAAAAGTGAAGCGTCAAGGGCAGCTGTTCATTCGCATCTTCCCGGACAAGCCCATCACGAAAAAGCCACTCGAAACTCGTATGGGCAAGGGTAAGGGCAGTGTCGAAGGCTGGGTCGTCGTGATCAAGCCAGGACGCATGCTCTACGAGATCCAGGGTGTGCCCGAGGATCTAGCGCGGGAGGCGTTCCAGCTCGCGGCGCACAAGCTCCCACTCAAGACGACGTTCCGAACGCGGGAGGCCGAGCTATGAAACCGTCCGATATGCGAGAGAACACCATCGAGGAACTGACCATCATGGAGGGCGATCTCCGGCGTCAGCTTTGGAAGGCGCATTTCGACAATCACACGAGTCAGCTCGACGATACGAGCTCGATTCCCAAGCTTCGGCGGGACCTCGCACGTGTGAAAACGATTCTGACCGAGCGTAAAGCATCCGATGCAGCGTCCGGGAGCAAGGAGTAAGGGTCATGAGTACCGCTCAGCCAGGGCAACCGACGCCCAAAGTCGACAAAGAGCGAGGCCGGCGTCGCCGCCTCGTCGGACGCATCGTCAACGAGACCCAGAATGAGGGGCGCGCCCAGCAGACGGTGGTCGTCGAAGTCATTCGACGCGCGAAAGACCCCTTCTACACGAAGTACGTGAAGCACAAGAAGAAGTTCCACGCACACGATGAGAAGAACGAGTACCGCAAGAATGATGTCGTCGAGATTCGAGCTTGTAAGCCACGTTCGAAGACCAAACGCTGGGAAGTCATCCGTTTGATCGAACGGCCGCCGGAGGTGTAACGATGATCCAGACGGAAACACAGCTAGACGTGGCCGACAACAGCGGCGCCAAGCGAGTCTCTTGCATCAAGGTGCTTGGCGGTTCGCGTCGTCGCTACGCGGGGCTCGGCGATATCATCGTCGTCTCGATCAAAGAGGCGTTGCCTACCGCCCGCGTGAAAAAGGGCGAAGTCGCTCGAGCGGTCGTCGTGCGCACAAAGCGCGAGTATCAGCGCGCCGATGGGACGTATATCAAGTTCGACACGAACAGTGCGGTGTTGATCACCAAAGAGAACGAGCCGATTGGAACGCGCATCTTCGGGCCCGTGGCCCGTGAGCTTCGTGGAAAGCGGTTCATGAAGATCGTGTCTCTCGCACCGGAGGTCGTGTGATGAGTGCGCGCATCAAGAAGGGCGATTTGGTGCAGGTGATTGCCGGCAAAGACAAGGGCGAGAAGGGGCGAGTGCTCCAGGTCGTTCGAGCGGATCTGATCCTCGTGGAAGGCGTCAACCGCGCCAAACGGCATCAGAGCCCACGCAAGTTTCAGGAGGCCGGCATCGTCGAGAAAGAGATGCCAATCCACGCGTCCAACGTGATGGTGGTCGACCCCAAGACCGATGAGCGGACACGAGTCCGCATCGAAGCCGATAAGAAGGATCCCGACAAGCGTGTCCGCGTGGCCGTGAAGAGTGGGTCGGTCCTCGATTGAGGCTCGGAGTGTTGTCATGAGTGAATACGAATCGCGACTAAAGAAGAAGTACAAAGACGAGGTCGTCCCTCAGTTGATGAAGGATTTCGGCCTTGCGAACATCATGCAAGTTCCGAAGGTCGACCGTGTCGTTGTGAACATGGGCCTTGGAGAGGCCGTGCAGAACGCGAAGATCATTGAGTCTGCGGTCGAAGAGTTGACCTCGATCACCGGCCGAAAGCCTGTGATAACACGGGCCAAGAAGTCGATCGCCAGTTTCAAGCTTCGCGAAGGCATGCCGATCGGCGTGATGGTGACCCTCCGTGGAGAGACCATGTACGACTTCATCGATCGCCTGGTCTCGTTGGCACTTCCGCGTACACGAGATTTCAAGGGCACTAGCAGAAAGGCCTTCGATGGCCGGGGCAACTACACCCTCGGGATCAAAGAACAGATCATCTTTCCCGAAATCAACTACGACCGAATCGATCGGATCAAGGGCATGAACGTGACCTTCGTGACGACCGCTGAAAACGACGATCAAGGACGTGCCCTGCTGAAGCAGCTGGGCATGCCATTTAGGAACTGAGGACGCAGATGGCTAGCAAGCGAGCATTTGCCAAAATGGAAAAAACACCGAAATTTTCGGTGCGACAACGCAATCGGTGCAAGGTTTGTGGAAGGCCTCGTGGCTACTACCGCAAGTTCGAGATGTGCCGCATCTGTCTCCGTAAATATGGCCTGTCGGGAGATATCCCAGGGCTCACGAAGTCGAGCTGGTAGGAGGTGCAGTCATGATGACCGATCCAATCGCTGACATGCTCACACGCATTCGCAACGCTGCCCAAGCCCAGCACCAAGAGACGATTATCCCGTCCTCGAATCTAAAGGCCCAGGTTGCCGAGATTCTCAAACAAGAGGGGTTCATCGACGACTACAGTGTTGCGGAGGGAGTTCAGAGGCAACTCACGATCGTCCTCAAATACGGTCGTGATCGTCAGAGCGCTTTCGTTGGAATGCGCCGGTCGAGCCGTCCTGGGCGCCGCTTCTACGTCGGCCACAAAGACATCCCACGCGTTCAAAACGGTATGGGCGTGGCCATTCTCTCGACCTCGGCCGGAATCATGACCGACCGCGACGCGCGCGATAAGCGTGTGGGCGGCGAGGTCTTGTGCGAGGTGTGGTGATGACCGAAGCGCAACCAGGGAAGCAATCCCGCAATGGAAAGAAGCCGGTCGCGGTGGTGCAAGGCGTTCAAGTCTCCATCAGTGGACAAGACGTCACGGCCAAAGGGCCGAAGGGCGAACTCAGTCACACGGTTCCCGCCGAGGTGGTCGTGCAGCAGCGAGATGGACAGCTCGTCGTTGCGCCGGCCAATGGCGCGGGCAAGCTTGGCCTTCAGTACCAAGGGCTGACGCGCGCGATTCTCAACAACATGGTGGAGGGCGTCGCGACTGGCTACAAGAAGTCGCTCGACTTCCGTGGTGTTGGCTACCGCGCCGAGTTCAACAGCGGCAAGCTCAAGATGACCGTGGGTCTGTCGCACCAACCGATCCTCGACATTCCGAAGGCAGTCGCGGTGAAGATCGAGACCATCGATGAAGCCGGCACCAAGTTCCCACGTGTGCACCTCGAATCACCCGACAAGCAATTGATCGGACGGGTCGCGGCACGCATTCGTCAGGTGCGCCCGCCTGAGCCGTACAACGGCAAGGGCGTTCGATACACGGGTGAGCACGTCAAAGAAAAGGCTGGCAAGGCCGGAAAGGCCGGGGCCTGATCATGCGGCAGAAAGTCACAGGGCGCGCGCGGCGGCAGTTGCGGATTCGCAAGAAGGTTCAAGGGACGGCCGAACGGCCCCGTCTCTCGGTGTTCCGAAGCGCCAAACACATCTACGCACAGGTCATCGACGACGTCGGCGGCCGCACCATCGCGGCCGCTTCGAGCGTCGCGACGACCGACGGAACCAAGGTAGACGTGGCCAAGTCGGTGGGAAGCACCGTGGCCAAGGCGTGCATCGACAAAGGTGTCGAGCAGGTCGTCTTCGACCGCGGTGGATATCGATATCATGGGCGCGTTCGTGCGTTGGCCGAGTCGGCGCGCGAAGCAGGCCTGAAGTTCTGAGGATCGCATGGCATATAAAGACGAAATCATTGATCCAGCGTCGCTCGACGACCTGACCGACCGCGTGATCTTCATCAACCGAGTTGCGAAGGTCGTCAAAGGCGGCCGTCGGTTCAGCTTCAGTGCGCTCGTGGTTGTCGGCGATGGCAAAGGTCACGTCGGTGTCGGCATGGGGTAGGCCAACGAGGTCCCCGAGTCGATTCGCAAAGGCACCGACGCCGCGAAGAGGAATCTCTTTCGGGTTCCGCTCACCGGCCGAACGATTCCGCACAAGGTCGTGGGTCATGCAGGTGCGGGTCGCATCGTGTTGCGTCCAGCTTCCGAGGGAACTGGCGTCATCGCGGGCGGCGCCATGCGCCCCGTCCTCGAGGCAGCCGGCGTGAAAGACGTGCTCGCCAAGATTCTCGGCACGACCAACCCCCACAACGTGGTCAATGCAACGGTTGCGGCTCTCAAGACGCTCGAGTCACCCTCCGACGTGTCGCGTCGTCGCGGCCGTCGCGCCGGTGACATCCAGCAGTACAAGCATGGGCCGAAGTCTGAGCGCGCGGCAGAGCCTGAGGCTGCGTCCACCGAGGCGAACGCTTCCTAGGAGACGCCATCATGAGTGCGAACAAACTCAAAGTGACCCAAATTCGAAGCGGCATTGGCCGGATGGACAAGCAGCGGCGCGTCCTCAAGGGCCTCGGTCTGCGTGGGCCCCGAACCGAGGTCGTGGTCGACAACAGCCCTGCGTTTCGCGGGATGATCAAGAAGGTCCTCCACCTCGTCGAAGTCGAGGAAGTCAATGACTGAAGAAAAGCGAACCCCAATTTTGTCCCGGCTTCGGCCAGCACCCGGTGCCGTCCGCGGGAAACGACGGAAGGGGCGAGGTCCGGGCTCCGGGCTTGGCAAGACCGCCGGACATGGCCAGAAGGGCCAAAAAGCGCGACATCCGGGCAATTTCAGCAAGCTCGGCTTCGAGGGTGGCCAGATGCCGCTGTATCGTCGAATTCCGAAGCGTGGATTCACCAATCCGTTCACGAAGAAGGTCGGGACCATCAACGTGAAGGACTTGGTTCGATTCGAGGCGGGTGCGACCGTCGATGAGGCGGCCTTGCGGGAAGCGGGCCTCCTGAAGCGCAAAGTGGACGTCATCAAGGTTCTGGGCGATGGAGAGTTGGATAGAGCCCTTACCGTGAAGGTCCACGCAGCCAGCGCGAGCGCGGCAGCGAAAATCGAGAAGGCCGGCGGCTCCGTCGAGCTGGTTGTGCAAAAGAACGCCTCCTAACTGGGTACCCGATCCATGAGCACCATCGCGAACATCTTCCGAATCCCCGAACTCCGGCGCCGCATTCTGTTTACGTTGGGGATGCTGGCCGTGTACCGGATCGGGATTTTCGTCACGACTCCGGGAGTCGACCGCGAAGCCATGCGCAAGTACGTGGCCGGCCAGTCGGGTGGATTCCTGAGCATGTTCAACTTGTTCTCCGGAGGTGCCCTGGAGCAAGCCTCGATCTTCGCGCTCAACATCATGCCCTACGTATCGGCGAGCATCATTCTCTCGCTGATGGCCGTAGTTGTGCCCTCGTTGATGGAACTCCGTAAGGAGGGGGAGGCAGGGCAGCGGAAGATCAATCAGTACACGCGCTATGGCACCGTCCTGCTCAGTATTTTCCAGAGCATGGGCCTTGCGATGCTGTGGGAAGGTTGGAACGAGAGTTCCACTGCAGGTGACATCGTTGCGAGCCCGGGTTGGGGGTTCCGTTTGATGACGGTCCTCGCGCTCACGACCGGCACTTCGTTCCTCATGTGGCTCGGCGAGCAAATCACCGAGCGTGGCCTCGGGAACGGCATTTCGCTCATCATCTTTGCCGGCATCGTTGCAAATCTTCCCGACGCGCTCTTCATGACCTTCGAGCAGTTCAAGCTCGGTGAGCTTCAGCCCATCGATGCGATGCTGCTGATCGTGATCGCGCTCGGCACCACTGCGTTCATCGTATTCTTCGAACGCGCCCAACGCCGCCTTCCCATCACGTACGCCAAGCGGATGATCGGGCGAAAGATGTACGGCGGCCAGCAGTCCCATCTGCCGCTCCGCGTCAACATGGCTGGCGTGATTCCGCCGATCTTCACCTCGTCCTTGATGATGTTCCCAGTGACGCTCGCAGGTACGAACATTCCGTTCTTGTCCGACGCGATGCGATGGATCAGTAACAATTTGGTGCCTGGGGGCTGGGTCTACATCGTCGTTTTCGCGGTGATGACGATCTTCTTCTGCTTCTTCTATACAGCGATCACCTTCCAGCCGGTCGATGTCGCGGAGAATCTCAAGAAGCAGAGCGCATTCATTCCAGGGGTGCGTCCGGGCAAGGCGACGGCCGAGTATATTGACGCCGTCCTGACCCGAATCACCGTCGGCGGTGCGCTCTACGTGGCTGCGGTCGTGACTATCCCGACGTTGCTTCAGGCGCGTTGGAACGTGCCGTTCTACTTGGGCGGCACATCGCTGATGATCGTGGTAGGCGTGGCGCTCGACTTCGCGCAACAAGTCGAAAGCCATCTCATCACACGGCACTACGAGGGGCTCACCGGGAGCAAGGGCTCTCGAATTCGCGCGAGGAACGCTTGATGGATCTTCTACTCTTCGGACCGCCCGGCGCAGGAAAGGGCACACAAGCCAAGTTCCTCATCGAGTTGCTTGGGATACCGCAGATCTCTACCGGCGACATGATGCGGGCGGAGCGAAAGTCCGGGTCGGACCTCGGAAAGAAGTTCGACGAGTACATGTCGGCCGGGGCCTTGGTCCCCGACAGCCTCGTGCTCGACCTGATGCGGAAACGGCTCTCGCAGGAAGACGCGAAAAACGGAGCGATCTTCGATGGTTACCCGCGCACCGTCGCGCAGGCCGAGTCGCTCGATGGGGTCCTCGATGACTTGAACCGCCGCATTGACCGCGTCGTGTCCCTCGAGGTTGCGCTCGGGGATATCGTGGATCGAGTCACCGGAAGGCGAGTCTGCGTCAACTGTGGACAGACATATCACGTGCGCTATAGTCCGCCGCCCGAAAACGGGGAATGCGTCGCCTGCGGTGAGCCTAAAATCGTACAGCGATCAGACGACACCGAGGAGGTCGTTCGGACGCGGTACGAAGAATACAAAGCGAAGACCGAGCCAGTCCTGGCTCACTACGAAACCAAAGGCGTAGTGAAGACAGTAGAGGGTGTTGGTTCATTGGATGAGATCACGGAACGAATTAAGAAAGCGATTGGGGTCGAATAGCGAGGGATGGCTGAGCAAACGACAGCCCGAGGTGTCATCGAAGCGGTGCTACCAAAGGCTCTTTACCGAGTGAGGCTTGACGACGGCGTAGAGATTACGGCGTCACTGTCTTCGAAGGCCAGGCAGGTCACGGTGAAGCTCATCCCAGGAGACGGGGTGATGGTTGAGCGGTCCCCGTACGACCCGACGAGAGGACGAATCAAAGAGAGGCTGACATGAAGGTTCGACCAAGCGTCAGAAAGATTTGTGAGAAGTGCAAGATCGTACGCCGCAAGGGCGTCGTCCGGGTCTTGTGTGAAAACCCGCGCCACAAGCAGCGGCAAGGATAAACGTTTATGGCACGTATCGCAGGCGTCGACCTTCCAGGTCGCAAACATACAGTGATTGCGCTGCAGTACATCTATGGGATCGGTCCGAACAGCGCCCAGCAGATCTGCCAGATCACGGGCATCGCGCACGACAAGCGTGCCGATGAGCTCGACGAGAACGACGTTCGCAGGATTCGCGAATGTATCGACCAAAACTTCAAGGTCGAGGGCGATCTTCGTCGCGAAATCAACATGCACATCAAGCGCCTGATGGACCTCGGCTGCTATCGGGGCCTCCGGCATCGCCGCGGTTTGCCATGTCGTGGCCAGCGCACCCACACCAATGCCCGCACGCGCAAGGGACCCAAGCGCGGCGCGATGGCCAGGAAGCGATAAGAGATGGCGAAGGCGAAGACCACCAAGGGCAAAAAGCGCAAGCAAAAGAAGGTCGTTTCGAGCGGCATTGCCCACATTCAGTCCACGTTCAACAACACGATCGTGACGATTACCGACCTCGAAGGAGAGGTCGTGTCTTGGTCTTCGGCGGGCTCGCGCGGTTTCAAGGGTTCGCGGAAGAGCACCCCGTTCGCCGCGCAGCTCGCTGCGGAAGACGCAGCACGCAAAGCGCAAGACGCCGGCATGAAGACCGTCGCGATCTTCGTGAAGGGCCCCGGCTCCGGCCGCGAATCGGCACTTCGCGCATTCCAGAACGTCGGCATGCGGGTCACCCTGCTTCGCGACGTCACCCCAATCCCCCACAATGGTTGTCGGCCGCCTAAACGGCGGCGTGTCTAAAGGCTGCGGAGGCAATTGATGACGAGCCCCAATCTTGTTGCGCGTAACTGGCGAGAGTTGATTCGACCGCGGAATGTCCCGGTCGACCAAGAGAGCCTCAGCGACACCTACGGAAAATTCGTAGTGGAGCCCCTCGAGCGAGGGTTTGGTATCACCCTAGGGAACTCGCTCCGGCGAGTACTCCTTTCTTCGCTGCAGGGTGCGGCGATTACTGCCGTGAAGATCGACGGCGCGCTGCACGAGTTCACCTCGGTGCCCGACGTGGTCGAGGACGTCACCGAGATGGTGCTCAACTTCAAAGAGGTCGTCGTGCGTTCGCACACTGCCCGCACCCAGACTGTGCGCATCGAGAAGGAAGGGCCCGGGGTCGTCACAGCGGGCGACATCCAGGTCAGCGATCAGATCGAGATCCTCAACCCGGATCACAAGATCTGCACGCTCGCCAAGGGCGGCCGTTTCGCTGCCGAACTCACGATCAACGTGGGCCATGGGTATGTGACGGCCGATCGCAATAAGACCGCCGGGATCCCCATCGGGACGATCGCGATCGATTCGTTGTTCTCGCCCATCCGCAAGGTGAACTACGCCGTCACGAACGCGCGTGTCGGGCAGATTACCGACTACGACAAGCTCACCCTCGAGGTGTGGACGAACGG
>JBATTM010000218.1:0-2601 GCA_049670545.1 Polyangiales bacterium | reverse complement strand
ATCCGTACCCGCGCGTGAGGGCTGTTGCCGCACGTGCCCTCACGGGCGATGAGGCCACCATGATGCGGCGCGCCACGCTTGCGCGAAGGGATCCGTGGCCGCTCGTTCGCGCGGAGTCGGTCACGAGCCTCGAGGGAGACGCGGTGGCGATGCCCGTGGTCGTCGCAGCGGTCGACGATCCAATGAGTGCGGTGCGGTCCGCTGCGATCGCCGTGCTGGTCGGAGTGCCCGACGATACCGGATGGAGTCGCGTGCACGCTCGACTACGGAAGCATGATGAGTGGCCCGAGGTGACGGCAGCTGCGATCGAGTACGTCGTTGCGCATTGTCGAACCGACGCCGTCGAGGCGCTCTTCGTCGTGATCCGACGGGCGGCCTCGCCGAGCCCCCGCACCGATGACCTCAACAACGCTGCCCGGGCCATCGAGGCGCTCAGGGTCCTCCAAAGCCCCGAGTCCGAGGCTGCCCTCGAACACCTCCGCGGCGCGGAAGGGGTCCCGCCGACCCTGAAAATGGCGCTAGAAGAGCCGATCGCGGACCTCCCGCGGTGCCCGGTCCAAGCCCCCTAGATTGTCCCCCCGCAAACGCCCGTGCTACTTTGAGTGGGTCATTTTTGGGGGAAACATGGGAACTCGTCTTATTGGCTTCGTGCTGGCCGCCGCGCTTTCGAGCGCCGGCTGCGATCAACTCTCCACCTCGGAAGCCGAGGTAGAGAAGCTGCCGGAAATCGTTCCGAACCTACCCGAGGTTCCGAACCTTCCGCCGCCACCATTTCCGACGACATACGAGGACGAATCGTACAGCGTCTACGGGTTGCGTCATCGCTTGAATCAAGCGCTCGACACGGACGTGGCAGTCACGGGCTACATCATGGAGATCTATGAGCCCCCACCCTGCAAGCTTCGCAAGAAGGAAGAGTGTCCGCGCGTCGACGCCCCACATATGTTCGTGGCCGACGCGAAAGACAAGACCGATCGTGCCGATCAGTTGATCGTGGTCGGGTATGCTGACAACCAAGAACAACTCGCGCGCGCGCGTCGCGGGCGAAAGACCACGACGATCGACGGTTCCGTGGTCGTCCCGTCGAGCCTCAAGGTCGGCGACAAAATCATGGCGAAGGGAACCTTCCGCCTGATCTCCTCGGGTGGTTTCAACACGAGCAACGGGTTGCTCGAATACACGGCGCACGACACGGTCGAAAAAGCGCTCGCCCAGAACTAGGGGCTGCTGGAAGCATCAGGCGTCTCCGCGTCGAGCAGGTCGTCGAGCGTCGGCGCACCGCCGTCGTTCTTGATGCGAAACTGATCCGCGGTTGCATCGAAGAGCTCGACGACCGAGTCGGGGACCACCACGGCGTGGTCGCGATCCCCGAGTCGCACGTAACCCCCGCCATCGACGGGCTTCGCCGCGCCAAGAGTGATCGCGATGTCCGACGGACCCATCTCGAAGCGTACGACCGCACGCGGCTGGTCGAAACCAAACGCCACCAAGTCCTCGGGCGAAGGGTGCTCCAGGGTCCGCGTTGGCATCGCGAACTCCCAGTTGCGAAGGTAGTCCTCCACGCGTTCCAGGTCCGCTTCGGCGCCGTTGCCATCCGAGAACGACCAGGTCTCGTCAAAGCCTTCACCCTCGCGCGACAACGATACGGCGTCCGCGCCTTGCCGGATGGTGAGGCCCGTCACTCGTTCTCGGATCAACGGGGCCACCAGGAACCCATCTCGTGCCACGATTTCGGATCTGCCCGGCCGATCACGCTCGAAGAAGAAGACGTACGACCCGAGTGCGACGACTATCGCGAGGAGGATGGCCGGGGTGCGCGCTGTCATGTGCGGCGCGTCCACCAGACGCCGAACCCGGCGATCAGCGCCGCAAGCGGCAGAAGCACCACCACGCGGAAGAACAGATCCGCGAGATCGGCGTCGCTCATGATCACCGAACGCGCTTTCGCTTTACGAGGGGCGATGTTGATCATCGCTTCTCGTTTCGTCAGCCACCCGGCGGTCGAGGACAGGAGATCGATGTTGGAGAGCTGAGGGTTGTCGAGGAGTTCTGCGCTCATCCAGTCGCTGTCCCCGATCACCATCAGACGCCCCGGCTCGGGTCCCTCCGAAGGCGCGGGTTTGAGGTCGTCGCCGAGTGGGGGCACGTACTCCCATGCGACTGCCAGTGGGACGACACGCGCCTCGATGTTCGCGTCGCCCCCATCGTCGAATGCCTCCGTGAGGTCGTATTCGGCGATCGCACTCGGGCTCGTTTGCATGATCACTTCCGCGTCGGTTTTTGGGGCTGCGGCAACGGACCGGGCGACCGCGACCAAGACTCCACCGCCGCGCTTGCGGATGGTGTCCGTGAGACGATGGGTGCCGAGGTCGATCGTGATGAAGAGGTCGCCGAGGTTTCCGGGCAGCTGTCGGTTCTGGTCGTTCTCGATCACGAGGTCGTTGCCGAGCAGAATCCCTCGCTTCGCGAGGCTGTCCTCGAATCCGGTGGGCTGAAGCGCTTCCTTCTTCAGGGTGGGGTCGAACGCCAACAACACGTTGCCGCCTGAATCGAGGAAGCGGTCGACCACGGCGACCTCCTCGGGTGCAAACAACCGTTGCG
>JBATTM010000217.1:0-13158 GCA_049670545.1 Polyangiales bacterium | reverse complement strand
GGCGGGGGCAGCGCCGAGTGCAACGCCATTTGCTCGAGCCCGTGCATCGAGGACTTCTTGCCCGCCAACTCATTGGACGACTGCGTGCGTGCATGCGAGATGGACGCAGGAATCCTCCAAGATTGCTTGTCGGAAACCGTGGCGGTGCTCAATTGCCTCGAGACAATCGACTGCGGCGACAGCGGGTCGACCGAATGCCTCGACGAAGTCCAAACGTTTAGCGACTGCATCGAGTAGCCGAGTCCACCCCTCATAGTGGTGATCGCGCTCGCCTGACAATCGGCCCTCACGCCCCGCCGAACCCACCGATTTCACGGGCAGATGGGGGACGGGCTGAAGTTTCTTAGTTTCATCACGACGACGAAACGAGAAACTGAACAACTTCAGCCCGTCCCCAGTCCCCGCCGGGAGTCGCGTTGCGCAGAGACGGCGCCGCCTACGCAACTGCCTCGAATACATAGTTGAACGGTGTCTCGGCAATGCGTCGCATCGCGCTAAAGCCGGCCTGTTCCACGACGACTTCGCGAATCCGAGCTTCGCCAGCTTGTGCGCCCAAGGCCGCGCGTCCTTCCTGCGCAAGCGATGTCGGCACACATACCATGGTCGATGCGCTGTAGTGGAGACGGTTTACTGGGGTGAGGTTTTCGGCGAGGTCATCGGATGCGATGGGCTCGACGATCATGACGGCAGCCCCGGGTCTCAGAGTTTCTCGAATTCGGCGCATCGCACCCGCGGGGTCGCCCAGATCGTGTAGGAAGTCGAACAGGGTGACCAAGTCGTATTGGCCGTGAAGCGCTTCGACCGTCTGCGTTTCGTACTCCAAGTTGGTGAGCCCGTGCTCTGCAGCGTGACCGCGTGCGGTAGCGATTGACGGCTCGTGAAAGTCTACACCGCGTACCGTGGCGTTTGGAAAAGCGTCCGCGAGAATCATCGTTGCGTATCCATGGCCGCACCCGACGTCGGCGATCGTGCCCCCCTGCTCTAGCTTCGAAACGACGCCCTCCATCGCGGGCAACCATTCCTGGAGGAGATGATGCGCGTAGCCCGGTCGGAAGAACCTCGCGATTGCACACGCGAGACAGCCTTCTTGGTCTCCCCAAGCAACCCCTTCGCCGGTTTGAAACGCTTCTTGCACGACGGCGCGATTGCCCTGAAACCCGGCTGCAGTCGCAAAAGCAGGCGGCATGTACATCGGGCCTTCCTCGTTTGCGAACACGAACGCTTGCTCGGGCGTCATGAAAAAGCGCTTCGTCTCTGCCTCATAAGAAATGTAGGTCGACGCTGCTTGTGCACTCAGCCACTCTCGAAGGTAGCGTTCATCCAGCCCAGTCGCACTGGCGAGCTCTCTGCTCGAAAGTGACCCGCCCTCTGCAAGGGCCTTGTAGATGCCGAGCTCCTCGCCAATTCGTACGAGTGGAACGCTGAACGCGCCCCCCAGATCCTGGATGACGGAACCCACCAGCTCTTGAAGTTTCGTGTCGTCGATCATTGGATGCCTCCTGTGCATGGAATGGAGAAATCCTACGAAAGACGCCGGTTTTCGCCCATGACTATACCTCCGAGTCTCTTGCCCAAACGTCCGTTCCTTGAGAGCATTTGCCGCAATGGACCTGCTCTCTGATCTCCTGCGAACCGTTCGATTGGGCGGTTCGATCATGCTGCGGGCGGAGTTCTCAGCACCATGGCAATACGCGACGGCGAACGCGGCGAAGTTGGCGCACGTCTTGTTGCCGCGGGCCAAGCGCTTGATTCAGTTCCACTACATCGCGCGTGGAACTTGCGTTGCGCGCGTGGGCGCCGAGCAACAGGAGCTCGGGCCGGGAGATGCCATCGTCTTTCCTTACGGCGATCAACACGTCATGGGCCATGGCGACGCACCTGTAGAAGACATTTTCTCGGTATTGCCAGAACCTCCGCCCTGGAAGTATCCCCCTCAAATCAGCGCAGGCGGTGGCGGCGAGACGACAGAGATCCTTTGCGGGTTCCTACACTGCGACGACGCGCTGTTTAATCCTTTGTTTGATAGCTTGCCGCGAATGATGGTTGCCCGCGCGGACGAAGGCCCGACTGCAGCGCTACTGAGCAGCGGTTTGCAGACCTTGGCTGGGTCGCTGCGCGAAAAGCAGCCTGGTTCGGTTTCGATTCGCGAGCGGCTCACTGAGCTTCTTTTCGTAGAGGTCGTGCGTCAGCATGCTTCCAACTTGAGCCCCGAGCAGGCGGGCTGGGTGGCAGCGATTTCAGACGAGGGCATTCGTCGGTCGCTCGAGCTAATCCACAGGCAACCCGAAAACGACTGGTCCGTGGAAGAGTTAGCAAAGCACGCCGGCATGTCGCGGTCGTCCTTTCACGATCGCTTTACGGATCTTCTCGACGATTCCCCCGCGCATTACCTGATGCGTTGGCGCATGCAGCGAGCCGCGCATCTATTGCTCGACAGTGATGACACCTTGTTTCAGATCGCCGGCAGAGTGGGCTACGGGTCCGAAGCAGCCTTCAGCCGCGCGTTCAAACGACACAGCGGCGAGTCGCCCTCGGTGTGGCGCCAGGATCGCGGCTCTGTCTAGCGACATCCATGGAGTTGCCGCAAGCATAGGGGCGCCTACTGCGCCTCTAGCGCCAGCGTGAAGTTCACGCTCGAACCAAGCGTCGCGGTGTCGGCACACAGATGGTAGGTGGCGCCCTTCGTGAGCGGCACGTAGCCACTGGTCCCAAACGCGCCGACCGGAACTGGCGAGGGGGACTGCCCAGCGGCTGTCATGAGACCGTTGGGCGGCGTCCCACTGTAGAGGCCCGCAGCCAGAAGCCCGCCGCCGCTGTTGTGGGCCGCGTTGATCCGATAGCTCCCAGTTCGAACTACGTCGACTATGTAGCAATGGTCGCCGCCCGAGATCGGGCCCGCGAGATCGATCTCGCCCGTACCCCCGTCGAGGTCCGGCGAGTCGTTGAGCGAACCGGTCACGCTACCGGGCGCTGAGATGCGGTCCGCCTTGAACACGCAGTAGTGGCTGGTGCTGATGCCGAGGCCGGTGTTGTCGCAAGCCTCCACGGTGTACACGCCCGCGTTCAAGTAGTTGTAGTCCGTGCGGATCTGCGCCGTCTCGATGTCATTCAGGTTGTGGGGCTGACCGGAGATGTCGTAGTCGTTGAGTGATGTGCCGTTGGTGTCGCCCTGCAACAGGTACCAACCGGGGGCGCCGATACACAGGGTGCTGGTCGTGCAATTGCGACCAAAGACAAAACCGTCGTTGAAGTCCCTGCAGTTGTTGCCACCCATTTGGCAACCGTTGTCGAGGCCGGTGCAGCTCGCGTTGCAGCCATCGCCGCCGGTGACGTTCTGGTCATCGCAAGCTTCGCCGGGATCGATGATCCCGTCGCCGCAGACTTCGGGTGTGCAGGTCGGGCGACAACCATCGCCGTAGTTGAAGTTGCCATCGTCACAAATCTCGCTGCCGACGAGGACACCGTCACCGCAGTACTCCGTGCACGTCGACGGCACGCCGGTGCACTCCCACCCCGATTCGACCTGACAGAACATAGAACAGCCGTCGTCGTCGCTTCCGTTCCCATCGTCACAGGTTTCCGTGCCGATAATCTGGCCATCTCCGCACAGCGGCCAGCCGATGGACGGGCTGCCCGAACAGTTGTAGCCAGCTTCGACGGCGCAAATGCCAGCGCAGCCGTCGCCGTCGAGGCCGTTGCCATCATCGCACTCCTCTGTGCCGGCAACGACGCCGTCACCGCAGATCGGACACGTCACGGGATCACCGACACAAGCGACGGCACTGAGGTCGGCACCTTCTCCGGCATCCTGAAGGAACCCTGTCCCTGCTGACTCGTCGAACTCGAGGCTACCCCTCAGCACGATGTCGTCGCATGGACCGCGTTTATGGACCTTCCCGCAGGCGTGTGTTCGATCGAGCTGCACATGCGGGACGCTGACGGCCAAGTCGTGTGCTCGCATGACGATGGCTTTCTCGTCGGGGGAGCCGCCCCACAGGTGAACATCTTCCTCGTCTGTCCTCGGGAGCCGGCCGAGTCCCTCAACATTTGCCCAGACCTCGGCTCTGTCGAATGCGCGGGGTTCGAGGAGGCTGAGAGCACCACCTCGTGCAAACCGATCTTTCGAGACGAGGACGGGACCTGCACCGACGGTTGCGACCCGACAACGTGCGTACCAAGCGAAACAGGACTGACGTGTATGCCCGGACCAGACCCGGGAGTGTCGGCCAGGGTCACTTGTGGGGAGAACGTCCTCGACTGCCAAGGCGACGGCATGCTCGACGCATCGTGCATCTTCCTCGATAGCGGCGGGAGCTTCACGATCGACTGCGCCCCAACCGACGGCATCGACCACTCTGGTTTTTCAGTCGCGTGTACTGTCGTGGTGACCGATGGAGACATGGATTGCGACGTCCGAGAGGTCGTATCCGTGGCGTGCCCCGACGCGCCTATGTGAATGGTCTGACGATTTCAACGTCGAGGTGTTGTACGTCGGTCGCGTGCACAACTCACCAATCTTCGATGGGTGTCGTGCCGGACCTCCAGCTCCATTCCACGTCGGTCATGAACCAGGTATACGCTTCGAGGTCGCTGACTCCCCAGTCGCGAAATTCCCGGACTCGCTCGAACAACGCAGTGGCGTGGTCGCCACAGGGCTCATCGAGCAGGTCATCGAAACGTGCCATCAGGTCGTCCGGCTTTGCGGGCGCCGATTCGAGGGCTCGAGGCAGCCACTTGTGGTACGGGAAGAGTCTTCGGTTGTGTGCCAGGATCAAGCGGCCGGCGAAAAGTGCGAGCTGACTCGCAGCGCGGGTCAGCGTGTAGCGGTTGCCGTGGCGTTCGGCCTCGTGGATCAACCATTGCTGGATGATCCGCGAGGAACGCGCGGTCGATGATCTTTCCGTCGACGAAACCGCCGTCGTAGTCACAGAGGTCCGTGCGATTGATGAACAGGTCGCGCGCGGCGCAGCGCCGATCGAACGCCTCATCGGTAGCGATGATGAGGAAGTCCACGTCCGAGTCGTCTCTCGCGCATCCTTTGGCGACAGAGCCTCCGATGATCAACCCCAGGAAGCCAGGGTCGTCACGGTACGCGTCAGCCAGGCGGTCGATGGCTCGTTGGTGGTGGGCTCGGATCGGCACGCCTGGAGTATAATCGATCAACGGTTGACGCTCACGATGCACTCGCATCTACTCTGCGGCAAGAACATCCACGGCAGTCTCGCTTTGTTGACGGGGCCGTCGGGCGGTTTGGATACTATGGTGTGCGACTCACGGTACGGACAGGGCCTTTGAATTCACGATGTCCTCCTTAGAACTGAGCACGAAGGGCGTCCCGATTCCACCGTGGGTTTGGGTCCTCGCAGCGATCCTCTGGCCGGTGTGTTTGCTCCTCTATGCAACGCTGGTTCCGAGCCCAGACCATTCGTTCTACCAGTACACAGGCTGGATGATCACCCAGGGCGCCACGCCGTACGTGACTTTCGTCGATGGAAGCTGGCCGTTCTGCCACTGGCTGCTCGCGTTGTCGACCCTCACGTTTGGCACGGAGCTCTGGTCGTGGCGCGTGTTCGACTTCGTCGTTGTGGTGATCCCGTGCACGGTCGTGGGTGCCGATCTTCTGCGCCGAACTTGGGGTGTCTCGGCGGGCGTTTGGTTCCTGCTGCTCTATCCGGCGCTCTACATCACCCCTGACTACTGGTCTGCAGGCCAGCGCGATGTCGTCGCCGCGAACCTGCTGATCGCGTGTCTATGGTGCTACTGGGTTGGTCTGACCAACGGGCGTCTCCGCTGGCAGGTGGGTACCGGCGCATGGATCGCCGTCGCCGCAATGCTCAAACCTCCGTTCGCGTTCATGGGGATCGCGCTTGCGATACATGCGGTGGTGGGCGTGCGGATGGGTCGATGGAACGTGGGCAAGGCTGCCACGCATATCGCCGTCGCGGGTGCAGCGTCGATGGGGTGCATCGCTCTTGCGGTCCTGGTCCTCGTCGCGCAGGGCGTCCCCGCCGAAACGCTCTACGACTATTGTCTGAGGCTCGCGACATCTCGCGTCGGCGTCGACTATGGGGGTCCCTGGGTGCTGCTGGAGAAAGGGGCTTGGACGTGGGTTCACGACTGGCACTGGATCCTCTTCTCAACAATCGTCGCGACGGGGCTCGCACTACGGCGGGGTGGCCTCCAGAAGCTTCCGGAGTTTCTGCTCTTTCCCACGCTTTGGGTCACGGGGGTGGTTTCCTATTTCTCTCAGGTCCTCGGCTTGGGGTACACGTTGGGACCGACGTTCACCGCTGCGATCGGGATCATGTGCATCGGTTTCGGAATCGCCGTCGACCATGCCCTCACGAATCGAGGCTGGCTGCGCTGGGCCGTCCTGGCCTGGGTGCTCCTAGCGCTGCTCGGGACCGGAAAGAAGTGGCATCGTCACTATGGTGATACGTTCCGCCTCTATGCCGGAGTGCTCTCGGAAGAAGAGTTCAACGCCAAACATCTTCTCGGGGACGGCATCGATGTCAACGAAGCGCTCCAAGTCTCGCAGGAGCTTCGGAGCATGGTGCCGCCCGACGGCACCGTGCTGGTCTGGGGACGGGCGAACGTGATCAACGTGCTTTCGCAGCGACCCCAGCCGACCCGGTTCTTTCACAACGTCATGCTCTTCACCCCAGGACGTCCGAACGACATCGCGCAGCGGTTCGACGAATGGTTCCGAGAGGACTTGGAGGCGAATCGACCCGAGTATTGCCTCGTGAACCGTGAAGAGTTCGCAACCTATCCCCTGCCTTTGGCGCCGTCCGTGACGTTCTTGGAATCGTTCTTGGCCAAAAACTACGACGAGGTTCGGCCGATCGGACATTCCGTGTTGTACCGACGTCGTGACTTGGCAAACTGACCACGAACTGGGAAGCTGGGCGGCCCACCCATGCCTCCCCGGCCACCGACGAAGCTCGAGATTCCCGCGCGTGTTCAGCGCTTGACCGAGGCGTTGACTTGCCCAACGTGTCGCAGCCCCAGCCTGGACCTTCAGCCAGACACCGCGACGTGTACCCAATGTGGAGCGTCCGGTCGGCTCGGGCCGATCGTGTACTTCCGACCGGGCAACATGGAGTCGGCGTCTCGGTCAACCGAAACCGACACGCTCGACGGGGTCAAAGCCCGAATCAAACGGTGGATCCCGCAACTCTACCCAGCACTGATCTACCTGGTGTCCCCCGTATACGCGACACTTCACGTCAAAGAGTTCCTCTCGCAGTTCGATCTTGGTTCGGGCCTGGTTCTGAACCTCGGAAGCGGGGTCAGTCGGGTCCACGATGGCGTCGTGAACGTCGACCTGCAGGATTTTCCAGAGGTCGACCTCGTTGCAGACGTGGCGGCCCTGCCTCTTCCGGACGGCTCGGTCGACGGCATCCTCTCGATTGCCGTACTGGAGCACGTGAAGGACCCCCACCAGATGGTCGACGAGATGCGTCGTGTGCTCAAGCCGGGGGGAAAGGTCTATTGCTTCGTTCCGTTCATGCAGGGGATTCACGCCTCGCCGGACGATTTTCAGCGCTACACACCTCACGGCCTCGAGGAGCTGTTTCGCGATTTCAACGATAAGAAAGTCATCGTCACGGCTGGCCCCTCGTCCGGCTTTGTGTGGCTTCTCCAAGAGTGGCTCGCATTGGTTTTCTCACTCGGCTCCCGCAGGCTGTATTGGCTCTTCTACTACTTGTTCTTCCTCATCACGCCGGTGAAAATGCTGGACCTCCTCTTGGCGAAACACCCAATGGCGAAGAACATCGCTTCGGGCTTCAGCATCACGGCATCCAAGCGCGCCTGAGCCGAAGTGGCGCGTCACCACGATGCATCCACCATCGGTCGCAGGGCGTTAGCCATTGTGCACCGTGATCTCCGCGGATCGGTCTTGCTGGGCCTGTTCCTGGCTCGGCACGCCGGCAAGCAGCACGACCGCGAAAGAGAGCAGCGCCGCGAGCGCGACCGGGAGGGCAGCCCCTTGAACCTTCTCTCCGATGTACTCGGCTCGTTGCTGCTTGGCGTTGTCGATGAGGGCGTTGATTTCGGTGGTGCGGTACATGACTGATTCTCCCTGTTGATGGTGGTGCCGGTGAGGCATGCGAGGAGTGATTGCAGGTCCCGTGCCAACTCGAAACACCCGGGTTTTCACCGAAAGCACGAGCCCCAATGGACGAAACGACGGCCGTCGTCGTTTTTCGATGACCACCGTCGACGAAATGCGAAGCTGTGAGCGCAAGCCAGGGACGGCGAGCGTAGTCTATAGGGTCGTCGTCTGACGGGGCGGGCGCGCGAACGGCCCGCCAGCGAGCGCGTATGCAACGCGGCAGTCGCGATCGTAGGGGACCTGACGGTGGTTAGCCGTTCTGCACAGTAATGTGCGAGACGGCGTCCGGCTGCGCCTGCTCTTCGCTGTTCCCAGCGGCTAGCACCAGGGCCCCGAAGGACACCAGCGCGAGAAGCGCGAACGGGAGCATGCGCACCTGGAGGGCCGATGCGATGTGCTCGGCGCGCTGCTGCTTGGCCTTCTTGATGATGGATTCGATTTCTGGGGTGCTATACATGACTCGTTCTCCTTGTTTGCGCGTCGTGCCCGTGAGGCACGTGCGATCCATGAGCACGAGGCGTGCCAACTCGGAAACCGCGCGAACTCGACGAAAGCGCTGACTCGAACGTTCGAAACGACGAACTCCGTCGCTTTTCGATGACCACCGTCGACGAAAAGCCGAAAGCGTCGGCCCGGCACGGGGCCATATCGCGGTTCTAAGGTTGCGGGTTGCGGGTTGCGGGTTGCGGGTTGCGGTTTACCGTTGATGCTGGTCTTCTGCCGGAGAAAATCTCACGAAGGAGGGTTCATGCGGTACCTGTGGATTGCGGCTCTGTTCTGTACGATCTCTTGTGGCGACTCGGAGGGTGGCGGCGGCCAGGGTGGTGGCGGCTCCGGTGGGTCAAGCCCGGGCGAACTCGAGTGGGAGATTTCGTACTCGGGCGATCTCAGCGGAACTGTCGATGGGCCGATCTGCACGGTGACGGGCGACAACGGCATCATCACGATCGGATGCATCAATCGAGAGAGTGCAGACGCGTTCAACGCATCGGCGACCGTCCCCATCTTCACAACGGGTCAAGACAGCACCACGTCCGCATCGATGACTCTTTCGGACGGCACCGCCTGCTCAGCGTCGGAAGACGCCGTCACGGACATCTCCGTGACCACCGCATCGATGGAACTCTACGTCATCGAGATCACGGGCAACATGGACTGCAACGGACAGGAAATCACGCTCGACGGCTCCATCGAGACCGACAGCATCGTTGACCTCGAATAGCGCGAAATGAGGCTGCGCGTGCTCGGATCACGGCGCCAGGAGGCTCGCCTCGGCGGCTTCCGTGACAGCTTCACGCGCGCGAAGGATTCGGGCGCCGCGCTAGATGGCGGGAACTGCCGCGGAGAGCGACCCTAGTTGTCGCTCGTTCCGGATGGATCGTCTCGTTCGATGAACAGGGTGCGGGTCGGGTAGGCGAAGCCGATTCCCTGATCTTCGAAGCGTTGGAAAATCTCGAGATTGATCGCCTGCTGAATGTCCATGTAGACCGCGTAGTCGGGGCTCTCGACGTAGAACACGGTTTCGAAGTCGAGAGATGAGTCGCCGTAGCTTGCGAAGTGGGATCGATCGAAGGTCGCTTTGTCCTGCCGCTCGACTGCCTCTCGGATCATCTTGGGGATGTGCTCGAGCTGCGCTGGAGGGGTCTGATAGACAACGCCGATCTTGAAGACGACCCTTCGTCGATACATGCGGCCGTAGTTGCGAATGCGGCTGCCTAGAAGGTCGCCGTTGGCGAACACGAGCTGCTCGCCGGACAAGCTCCGCAGGCGCGTCGTCTTGATCCCGATGTTCTCGACGGAGCCCATGAGGTCGCCCACGACGATGAAGTCCCCGATGACGAAAGGCTTGTCGAGGACGATCGACAGGGATCCGAAAAGATCTCCGAGGATGTTCTGAAGCGCGAGCGCAATCGCGATGCCACCGATCCCGAGACCGGCCACCAGGGCTGTCACGTCGACGCCGACGTTGTCGAGCACGAGCATCAGCACGGTGGCCCACAACGCGATGCGTCCGATGAGGCCCAGCGCGTTCATCGTCATGACGCTCGATGCATCTTCGTCGAGTTGCTGCTCGCGGTAGTGCTGCAACCAAGTCATCAACGCTTGGCTGACCCAGATCCCTCCCTGGACCAGGGTCGCGATGATCGTCGTGCTCAGAAGCACCGTGCGCACGTTGTCCGGAAGCTGTAGGACGACGGATCCGGCGAAGACCGCGACGATGAGTAGGTAGATGAGCTTGGTCTTCTCGAGGGCGTTGATCAAAAGATCATCGACGATCGTACCCGTCTGACTCGTCAGCCGGGCCAACCGAACGACCACGACCTGCTTCACGATTCGAAGGACGACCAAGGCGCCGACCAACACGCCCAGCGCGACCAACCAAGTTTCGACCGTGTTCGAATAGACCACGGTACCCAGATCTAGATTCCAGCCTTTCACCCTAGGGCACCATGACTCGACGGATCCGTGCGAAGTAACGAGGGAAAGTATCCACGAGCGGGGGGTTAGCACGATCGCCGCGAGCTGCGACTCGTCCTAGCCGCCGAGACGGTTCACGGCACTACAGCGTTGTTCGGGACGACGGTGCCGTCCGGGATCGACACGCCGTCGCCGACCCGCACGTTGCGGCCGATCCGACAGTCTTCGCCGATCGTCACGTTCGCCCCGATGATCGTGAAAGGTCCGATGGTCGTCCCTCGACCGATGACGGTCCCCGATCCGATCCTCGTATTGATCCGGATGACGACCTCTTCACCGATCATCACATCCATGCCGATGTCCGCGTTCCACCCGATCCAGCTTTGCTGACCAATGGTGGAGCCGTCACCGATATTTGCGCCGCTCAGAACCACGACCTCTGGCTGGATGACGACGTCGTCGCCGACGTCCGCGAACCACGCAACCCAGGTCTGTTCTCCGATGATGGTGCCGTCGCCTACGGTAGCGCCGGCGCTGATGGTCGCGTCTGGCCCGACGATCACGCCCTCTCCAAGCGTGGCCGATCCATTCACCGAGGCGTCGGGACTCGCGCACACACCCTGACACACCAACTCGAGGCGGCCGCGATGCGTGGCGCCACCACCGAGTGCGGACCACGCAGAGACGTTCGCGGCGCTGAAGCTGTAGTGATAGATGCTTTCCGCATTCCAGCTTCCCGCAACGATGTTCACCTCACCATCACGGCCCAGATCTCCGACAAGGATCTGAGGGTACATTCCGCCCGATGTGTCGTCGTGTCGATCCAGTTCGGCGAAATTCTCTCCGTCCAACAAGAGCAAACTGTTCTCGGTCGCGGCAACGATTTCGGGAAGAAGGTCGAAGTCGAGGTCGATGAACCCCGGCGCAATCCAGGAATCGCCACCGAGCGAGGGCGAGCCGATCAACGCGCCATCTGCGTCGACCACGTAGAGAACTCCATCACCCGATTGCGCGAGGACTTCCCTGCGTCCATCCGCATCGAGATCGGCGGCCACGGGTGTGAGCCATGCGAACCAACTCGCGACCGGCAAGGTCGTTCGCCAGAGAGTTTCGCCAGTCGATGAGAACGCCGCCACGCTCGGCGGATCACCGTCCAGCGCGACGACGATTTCGCGACTGCCGTCGCCGTCCAAGTCATCGACCAGCGCGCCGTTGCCGTAGAAGTAGTTGCCCCAAGTCGACCACAGCCCCTTGGGAGGCCAGACCTCGGCCCCGGTGGCCGCGTCCAACACGAACAGCGTGCCTTCGAGCCAACCCCCAAACACCACGTCCAGGTCCCCGTCACCATCCACATCTGCGACGACCGAGGGTCCAAATAGAAGCTCCCCGTTCGTCTCCCAGGTATCATAGGACCAGATCTCGAAACCTGAGGGTCCGTCGATGAGGACGACGTCTCCACCCCAGCTCAACACCAACAGGTCGTCGGCGCCATCCCCGGTGATATCGGCCGCCGTGGGCCCACTACCACTCATGCCCGGGTAGTAGTACGCCCCGAACGAGTACCGAACAGTGCCGTCCGCATTCAAGACGCGACAAGGGCTGTCCGTGTCGGATTCGCAATACGCGACCTCATCCGTGCCGTTTCCATCGTAGTCGCCGAAGGTCGGGAAGCCTACGATCGAAGACGTGGCGGTATGGGTCCATAGGATCTCGCCGGCGTGACTCAGGAGAACGACCTGGCCGGGATCACCACGCACGATCACCGCGATCTCGAACTGACCGTCCCCGTCGACGTCACCGTAGCTCGCGCCATCCGGTGCGCCGGACAGCGACTGGGTCCAAGTCGGCGTCGCCGCCAGAGCGAAGGAGTGAAGGAGCCAACACGCAATGGCCGCACTGACGAAACGACCCATCTTCATCGGGGCGCCCCCGCACCACGACCCGCGAAGCCTGGTGCGCCATCGATGAGTCCCCTGGGTGGCGGCGGTTGACCCTTCGGACCACGGGGTGCGACCATCCGGGGGTCGTCGAGTGTCACGCAGACCGGGAACCGACTGGCGCCCTTCACACAGTGCTCGGACGCGGCGCAATCATCGACGGTCCGACAAGCCTCGCCTAGGTTCGTGGGTGTCTCGCTGGGCGGCGTCTCTGGCGCGGGCAGTGCGTCGAAGGGCGGAGCCGGCGTGGACGGTCCCGCGAAGTCCGAATCGTCCACAGCACATCCGCCCATGACAGCGACCAACGAGCAGGCGAGAGTGAGCGAAAGAGCGCGACCCATACGCTCAATTATACCGGTGCGGCCGTTGTGAATCACATTTTACCGTGAAAACATAATTTGAGCCTCGGATTTCCGGCCCGTCCCGCTTGATCTGCCGCACTTCACGATCATCGGCGGTTGCAATGCGAGTCGGACGTCAACGCTGCTGGAGCCGCTGGAAGCGCTGCACGATGTCCGGTCGCTTCCGCAGGAGCTGGGCGAACTGCTCGACCGGCTTTCTCAAGAGCAGCACGTCGCTGGCGGCTTCGACCGTGTAGCGCGAGGGCTCTCGGGTGAGAAGCGAGCCCTGACCTATCGCGCGACCGAGTTCCACATTTCCGAAGCGTCGTCCGTTGGCTGCGCG
>JBATTM010000216.1:0-1816 GCA_049670545.1 Polyangiales bacterium | reverse complement strand
CGCCACGGGGATGTCGAACGGCGGGTTCATGGCGCACCGACTCGCATGCGAGGCTTCTGACCTAGTGACCGCCGTCGCACCGGTGGCAGGGGTCTCTGGCCTCGACGGGGCCGACTGCGCGCCAGAGCGCGGCGTGCCGGTCATGCACTTTCACGGCACGGGCGACACCATTGCCCGCTACGAAGGGGGCGGGCTGGTTCGCGCCGCGGGTGTGGTCGAAACGCATGAAGCGTGGATCGCTCGAAACCAATGCACCGGCACGCCGAGCGTCACGTTCGAGAACCGAAGTGTCGTGTGCGAAACGGTCGACCAATGCCGCGACGGGGCGACGGTGACGCTGTGCACGATCGCAGGGATGGGTCATTGCTGGCCGGGGCAACTCGCCTGCGGGTTCGACGGTGTCACCGAGGACATCCGCGCCAACGAAGCGATGTGGGAGTTCTTCGAGGCGGCCACGCTCGGCCGTTAGTGCCCCTCAGATACTTGATTCGGGCCGCGCTAGCAGACGGCGCGCGCGGCTGGTTGACGAGCGTGAACCGGTGCAGGTCAATACATGATATCTAGCTTGCGTGATCGCGCCAGGCCGCGACCAGCAGCGTGAGCTCACCGAGATGAAACGTGAAGACCGCGGTTGGAGTGACTTCGAGCTGCCAGATCAGCATGCACGCGCCGGCGGCCGCCGAGGCGCCGGCCAGGTACGCGACGGTCAAGCCGTTCGACAATGGCTGACCGAAGCGCCACAGCAGCGCGGCCAGAGCCGCGACGACGATGGCGGCCTTGAGCAGAGCCATGCCCCGCAGAAGGCGCGCCAGCTCGGGATCGGCCTGAAGCAACGGCTCCGGATGGCCCACTGCAGCCGCCGCAAGTACGGCGAAAACACAGCCACCCAGCAGCATCCCACCGAGCCGCAGACGGCGCGACGCCGGCGAACCGGTGTACGCCGAAGAGCGGGGCAGAACGCCGTCGGTGGGTCTGGAATTCGGGATCGGCAGCGTCATCTAACTTCCTAGCCTTCGACGGCAGTCCTTGACTCTGGGCCGACTCGATAACCGGTGCCAGTCAAACTTTGTCTTGATCACCCCGTCGATTCCGCTCCTGTCCATCGTGGAGTCATCCGTCTATGATGGCTTCGCTCATGAGAGTTTTCGTCGCTGGCGCGAGCGGGTACATCGGCCAGCACGTCGGTGCTGAGCTGGTGCGGCGAGGGCACGATGCCGTGTGCCTCGTTCGCCCACAGGCTGGGGTCCACGGGAAGCTCGATCCACTCGCAATCCGCGACCGACTCGATGGATGCGACGTGCGCGTTGGCGACGTGACAGACGCCGAGTCGCTCGCCAAGGCGGTGCGCGGAAACCGGTTCGACGCCGTGGTGTCGTGTTTGGCGTCTCGGTCCGGCGCTCCCGACGACGCCTGGCGAATCGACCATCAAGCAAACTCACAACTCCTACGAGTTCTTGGTCAAGCCGGCATTACGCAGTTTGTCTTGCTCTCCGCGATCTGTGTCCAGCGACCACGCCTCGCGTTTCAACATGCGAAGCTGGCGTTCGAACACGAGTTGCGGCAAGCCCCTATCCGCCACTCGATCGTTCGACCGACGGCGTTCTTCAAGTCGCTGTCGGGTCAGATCGAACGAGTCAAGGCGGGAAAACCCTACGTGGTCTTTGGTGACGGCAACCTCACCGCGTGCACTCCGATCGCAGAACGCGAGCTCGCCGTTTTCTTGGTGGACTGCTTGGGCGACCCAGGACGTTTCAACACGACGTTGCCGGTCGGGGGCCCGGGCCCGCCACGAACGCCGTTGCAACAAGGCGAGCTA
>JBATTM010000215.1:0-7669 GCA_049670545.1 Polyangiales bacterium | reverse complement strand
GTGCAAGCACCCGGGATTTCGTGAAATTCGGCATGAATTCTACGTAGTTCGCGTAGTCGACAATCACGGGTAGGACCTCGTCGATCGGCTGGTCGAGCTCGATCGTCGCCTGGCCCCACGCGATGTTCGAGCCCTCTTGGGCGACCTGCGCGGTCAGGACGGGCACGGCCTCATCGGCACGGGCGTCACTGGAGGCGCCACCCATCATCGAGGCGGCTAACAAAGCTACTGTCAGAATCATCGGTCTCATGGCTGCTCTCCGTTCCAGTCTATGTGCGTAGCTTGGTAACGTTACGTCACCATGGCTAGGGGCAGAACTCCAAAAGGTAGCATAGTGACCTACATACACCGACATAACCGCGTAGAAAAATACGCCACAATCGGACGAGTTGCTAGATTGAATGCGGATGTCTGGAATGCGCGCAATCTATGTTTTCTTAGCGATTTTGATGGGAACCGCCGTTTCGAGCCGGGCGGGGGCGGAGGAACCACGGGTGGTGGTTCTTGGCTTCTCGGGTTCTGGGGGCTCAACTGCGAGGGTGCAGGTGGTCCGGGCGCTCAAGGGGCGCGCGGAGTTCGAGCCCAGGAGCGCGGCCGACGCGGTGATCGAAGAACGGAAGCTGGACGTGGATCGAGCGGCGGGCCGGGCACAACTGCACGACGCGCTCGATGTCGACTATCTCTTTTGGGGACGCGTCAAGGGCAAGGGTAGCGGCGCCAGGACGGAAATCAGGGTGTCGGGGCGCTCGGGCAAGACGCTGACGGGCTACGAAGCGGGCGCACCAGGGACAACCACGGGGAATGCGCTCATTCAAGAGGCGGCCAGGACCGCACTGCGTGAGGTCGAAGAGATCGCGCCGCCGCAAGGTCGAACGCGCAAGGTCGCGGCAACGACCGGTGTGGCCGCTCGAATTGAGACCTCCAAACCGGTCCCTGCGAAAGCACCCGAGCCCACGAAACCAGAGAAGCGGGCGAAACCCAAACAGGACAGCGGGCGTGACGACATTGCCAAGCTTCCTGTCTTCGAGATCATGGTTGGGGGTGGCGTGCGGTCCCGCGACATCAACTTTGTGGTCGGCGACGGTGCTGGGGGCACGACCCCACGCGAGTTCGACTCGGGAGCCTACGCAGACGTCGGCGGGTACTTCCTGATCCGCCCGCTCGGACGCTCCGACAACAGGGCCCTGCAGGGCCTTGTCATTCAGGGCGACGGGGGCGTTGGCTTCGGACTGAAGGCGGCGCCGGACGGCAGCGGCAGCATCTCGAACATTCAGACATGGCGGGCGCTCGGCCAATTGGGATACCTCTACCCAATCAAACGCTTGCAGGTCGGCGGGCTCGTGGGAGTCGGCGTCGATACCTTCGATATCGACCTCAATTCAGTGTTGCCCTCGATTCAGTATACCTATGTGCGGGTCGGCGGGGCGCTCGCGTACACGATCCTTCCGGACCTCCTCGGGTTTCGCGTCGACGGCGGATTTCGCAAGCCGTTCTCGCTCGGGGGCATCGACGCCGCGTTCGGAAACGACAGCTCCGCGATCGGTTGGGACGCCACGGCAATGGTCAGCGGACGGCTCGGCGTGGGCTTTACGTACGGATTCCGATTCATCTTCGAGGGGTACAAGCTCGACTTCGCTGGGGCGAACAGCAACGTGCCCGCAATGGGTGGGCCGGGCGGAAACGGGACCGACCGCGCGTTCACCTACCAGTTCTTGGTAGGCTGGACGATCTAGGCTGGATCTTGCCGCGGCGGGCGTTGACCCTAGCTTTCGCGCAGGGGCCATCGTTGACCGCCCCAAGGCCCCGTGCTACGTCGCGCCCGCTTGTGGGCGGGACAAACCGCCGGCCGACACCCTTTCAGAAACACCGGAAAGAACATGGCAGAGCTTCAGAACGGACAGGTTACCCAAGTTATTGGTCCGGTCGTCGATGTGACCTTCCCTCAGGGGAGCCTCCCGGCGATTCTCACCGCACTTCAGGTCAGCAACCCCTCGATCGACGAGAAAGAGTGGAACCTCACCCTCGAGGTCGCACAGCACCTTGGTGAGAACACCGTGCGTGCCGTCGCGATGGACTCGACCGACGGCCTCGTCCGCGGGATGTCGGTGAAGAATACCGCCGCACCGATCTCGATGCCCGTCGGCAAGGAATGCCTCGGACGCATTCTGAACGTCGTAGGCGCACCGGTCGACGAACGGGGTCCCGTGAACGCGACCAAGTTCTCGCCGATTCACCGAGAGGCGCCCACGTTTGTCGAGCAGAGCACCGAGGTCGAAATCTTCGAGACGGGCATCAAGGTCATCGACCTTCTCGCGCCCTACCGAAAGGGCGGCAAAATCGGCCTATTCGGCGGCGCGGGCGTCGGCAAGACGGTCCTCATCATGGAGCTGATCAACAACGTCGCCAAGGCGCACGGTGGTGTGTCGTGTTTCGCGGGCGTCGGGGAACGAACCCGCGAGGGCAACGACCTGCTCCTCGAAATGAGCGAGTCGAAGCTCGAGACGGGCGAGACGGTTCTCTCGAAGACGGCGCTGGTGTACGGCCAGATGAACGAGCCGCCTGGAGCACGCGCACGTGTCGCCCTGAGCGCACTCACCGTGGCCGAGCACTTCCGCGACGACGAGGGCCAGGACGTCCTGCTGTTCGTCGATAACATTTTCCGATTCACTCAGGCTGGTTCGGAGGTGTCCGCGCTTCTTGGCCGTATTCCTTCCGCGGTCGGGTATCAGCCGACGCTTGCGACTGAAATGGGCGAGCTGCAGGAGCGAATCACCTCGACGACCAAGGGGTCGATCACGTCGGTGCAGGCCATCTACGTTCCAGCTGACGACCTCACGGACCCGGCGCCGGCGACGACGTTCGCTCACTTGGACGCCACGACCGTGTTGTCGCGTTCGATCGCGGAGCTCGGGATCTACCCGGCAGTCGACCCGCTCGACTCCACGTCGACGATGCTCGACCCAGGCATCCTCGGCGAACGCCACTACCGCGTCGCGCGCGGGGTTCAGGAGACCCTCCAGAAATACAAAGACTTGCAGGACATCATCGCCATTCTCGGTATGGACGAGCTGAGCGAAGACGACCGCATGGTGGTCGACCGCGCGCGGAAGATTCAGCGATTCTTGTCGCAACCGTTCTTCGTGGCCGAGCAGTTCACGGGCCTCAAGGGTGCGTACGTGGCCCTCGAAGACAGCATCGCGGGCTTCGAAGAAATCCTCGAAGGCAAGCTCGACGACGTTCCCGAGCAGGACTTCTACCTCAAGGGCAACATCGACGAGGTCAAGGAAGCGTTCGCGAAGCGCTCCAAGGGCTGATTCATGGCAAGCGAGCAGCTCCAACTCGACGTGGTGACGCCGACCGGATCGGTGCTGTCGACCAAGGTCGATTCGGTGCAAGCACCGAGCGTGCAAGGTGAGTTCGGTGTGTTACCGAACCACCTTCCGCTGCTGGCTGCCCTGAAGTGTGGGCTTCTGGTTTGGGAAGTGGATGGCCAGAAGAAGGTCGCCGCCATCGGGCCGGGTTTTGTCGAGGGGGGCCCCGAGAAGGTCTTGCTGCTCACCGACTTGTTTGCGACACCGGAACAGATCAAGCCGGACGACGTGCGGGGCGAGCTGGCCAAGGCAGAAGAGGCGCTGAAGGCGTTCGACGAACTGTACGAGGGACCCGAGTACAACGAGCTTCAACGCAACGTCGATTGGGCGCACGCGCGGCTCGCAGCGTACGCCACGACACGCGCGGTCTAGGTTTCCTAGCCGGCCAGCCAGACGTCGAGCGCGGCACGCGCGGCCGCTTGCTCTGCAGCCATTTTCGAGCGTCCGTCCCCTGTGGCGACACTCTCTCCGGCAAGCTTCAGGGCGACGACGAACTCGCGCGCGTGATCCGGCCCCTCGCTGCCAACGAGCTCGTAGACCGGTGTCGCTCCGAATGTGCCCTGAGCCCACTCCTGTGCCCGCGACTTGAAGTCGCGGTGACCTGGCTGGCTGATGTGAAGCCACGACTCGAATAGGCGACCGCCAACCTCGAACGCGGCTTCAATACCGCCGTCACGGTAGATGGCGCCGAAGCACGCCTCCAGTGTGCTCGAGAGAAGCCGCGGCTTCTCGCGGCCCCCTGACTTCTCTTCGCCCTTGCCGAGGCGCATCGCGGACCCGAGGCCTAGGCTCACGGCGATCTTGGCGAGCCCTTTCTCGCTGACGAGGTCGGCGCGGCGCTGGGTGAGCTCGCCTTCGGCCGCGTCCGGAAAGTGCACGATGAGAAGCGATGCCACGACCAGGTCGACGACTGCATCGCCGAGAAACTCGAGCCGTTCGTTGTCTCGTGGCGCAAGCCTCGGGCGCTCGTTCTTGAACGACCGGTGTGTCAATGCATCGCGGAGGTGCGTCGGGTCGGCGAACTCGTACCCCAACGCATGACAGAACTCCTCTGCCTCCGCGTCGAGGCCGCTTCGTTCCTGCGCCATTCGGGAACGGTACCAGCTGGAATCGACCGAGGCCATGGGGGTTGCCGAACATGCTATATCGAGGCGCATGGAGTTCCCGCCCGAACGCCTAGAAACCGCGAGGCTGACGCTTCGCCGCCCAACGTTGGACGACGCGGAGGCCGCCTTCGAAGCCTATACGAGCGACGAGTCGATCACCCGGTATCTAACGTGGTCAGCGCACGCGTCAGTCGCCGAGACGCGTGAGTTTTTTCAGCAGACGATCGATGCGTGGGACCTACGGATGGGCCACCGGGTCTGGCTGCTGGAACGCAAGGAAGACCAGCTCGTGATGGGGACGTTGGGTTGCACGGTCAATTTTCACCGAGTGGAAGTGGGGTTCGCGCTGGCGAGGCGGTTTTGGGGGCAAGGCCTCATGCCCGAGGCCCTGGGTTGCGTGTGCGAAGCGGCATTCCAAGACCCCAGGATCGCGCGAATTCAGGCACATTGTGATGAGGAAAACTGCCAGTCGGCACGTGTCATGGAGAAGGCGGGGATGAAACGTGAAGCGTTGATGAGATCATACGGGGACCTGCCAAACCGATCGTCAGAGCCTCGGGACTGCTTGCTCTACGCCAGGGTCCGAGGCGATTGAATCGGCGATCGAAGCCGCTACACTCGCCCGTTCCATGCGCCTCCTCACGACAATCGTGGAAAGAGTCGACGCGAAGACGCTGAGAGATGCGCTCTACGCGGATGGGGTTGCGACGACCGTCAAGGAAACTCGTGATGGCGAGTTCGCGGTGTGGGTCCAAGACGAAGATCGTTTGGCCCAGGCGCGCGAGTTTCTCGCAGGATTCGATCCGCACTCGCCCCAGGTCGAGCAGATGGCCAAAGAAGCGCGCGCGCGGCGCCGTGAGGAAGCCAAGGCAGACGAACGACTCCGCGTGCGAACGGAAAACATCCGAAGGCGAATCGAAGCACGACAAAGCATGCGCGTCGGCCCCGTGACGGTGGCTCTGATGGTGATTTGCGTGCTGGTGTTTGTGTACACCGGTATGGGCGACAAGACACAAGCCGTCGCGGACTTCACCTTCACTCCGCTCCGGTTCATCAACGGTCGAGTCTACCCGGGGGACGTCAGCGCAATCTGGCAGGGCCAACCGTGGCGTCTGGTAAGCCCTATGTTTCTGCACTTCGGTTTCCTCCACATCGCGTTCAACTTGTGGTGGCTGAAAGATCTCGGCACTGCGATCGAACGCGTGTTCTCATCACGGTACCTGCTCGCGCTGGTGCTTTGCATCGGCGTGTTTTCCCACATCCTCGAGTACGAGATGTCGGGCCCGACGATGTTCGGTGGAATGTCGGGTGTCGTCTATGGGCTCTTCGCCTTCATCTGGCTCCGCGGGCGCCTCGACCCGGGGTTCCCGTATCGAATGCCCCAACAGCTGGTGACCTTCATGCTGATCTGGCTTGGACTTGGATTCACAGGCTGGGTCGGCAACATCGCAAATTGGGTCCACCTCGGCGGCCTCCTCGCGGGCGCCGCGTGGGCGGCCCTCTCCTCCGGAATCATCCAACGCAAACTCCACTGACCCAGAAAAGGGGACAGTCCCCTTTTACGAGGGGTTAAGCCGGGACGACCTCTAGGGAATTAACCCTTGGTAAAAGGGGACTGTCCCCTTTTGTCGGCTTGGATGTTGTCGAGGATGGTTTGGATGGTGGGGCGGCCTTCGCGGGTGAGGGTGGATTCGTTGTGGGCGAGGACTGTGGTGGCGATTGAGGCGGCGGGGGGGCGTTGGAGATCGTCGAGGGTGAGGGTGAAGATGTCTTGGTAGTGGCTCGGGTCGGCAGCGCGGACCTCTTCGAGGCGGGTGCGACGGATGAGCTGGATCGTGGGGTCTGGGGTCTGGCGGAAGAAGCGCACGGTGCCTGCTGTCGGTGGTGCGCCAGGATGAAACGCGGCGACGAAGAAGGCATCCTCGCTCATCGACCGAAGGGTGTGGCCCCACACCTCGAGTGCTTCGAAACCATCGGTGAACCAGGGTGCGATGACGAAGGCCACATCGATCGCGTCGTCAGCTACCCAGCTGCGCACGACCTCGCCGATCGTGTCACCGGGTTCCGGGGAGACGACGACATGAACTCTCGTCCGCCCAGCAGCGCGGGCATGCTTCGCCCAAGGACAGAGCCCGAAGCGTTCGACGACTTCGTCGTGGTAGCGCTCCAGCCGGCGGATGGCGTCCGCCGCGTCAAGGGAACGCGGAGCACTCGGGCTCAAGCGGCCTCTCTGGCTCCGCGCTGCGCGAGATACTCCTGCAAGTGTGGAACGATCGGCAACTCGAGCGCGCGCTCGGGACGGTGAAACTCGGCCGCGATCACCTCTCGCGCATCGACGCAGACGGCCGGGGGTTGATCGACTTCGAGCTCGTAGATGTCGAGCGTATCCATGCGATGCTCGAATAGGTGGGTTCCGTGATACGCGTGGACGAGACGCTTCGGCTGCACGTTGATTCCGACTTCTTCTCGCAGCTCTCGCGCCGCCGCCGTCCGGCGGTCTTCGCGCGGTCGGATGTAGCCACCGGGGAGCGTCATCTGCGAACGGTAGGAGTTCTTGACGAGCAGAACCTTGCCCTCGTGCCATACGGCGACGAGCGCACCGGTGGTCTCAGGCTTCCGAATGAGCCAGATGAGTCGCAGCCCCCAATGCGCGACTCGATACACCGCCCGTATCAAGGCGTCGAACATGATCGCAGTGTACCAAGAAACCGAGGGGTCCGGACAAATCGACCATGAAACCCCCGAATTATGCTGACCTCCCGGCCCGTGCCCATCGGCCGCGCCGGTACGCCCACACCCCCAGGAACATCCGGACGACGAATGAAATCGGGAGGGCGACCCAGATCCCGAACGCGCCCCACCCCACCACGAAGCCAAGAAACCAGCTGAGTGGAACCTGGATCACAACGGTGCCAACGACATTGATCGCAAGGCTCGTGTTGGTCGCGCCGGCGCCACGCAGCATCCCGATGAGCGCGATATGGACCCCCACGACCGGCATCCCAAACCCGAGCACGCGCATCCAGAGAATCGAATACTGACCGAGTTCGGTGTCGGGGCTCACGTCGAACACTCCAATGATCGGCTCCGCGCCAACGATGATCGCGAGCCCGATCACTGTCATGATGACGGTCGACAGAATCACGCCTGCGCGGACGACCTCACGTGCCTGCGGGACGTCGTTCGCGCCCA
>JBATTM010000214.1:0-2350 GCA_049670545.1 Polyangiales bacterium | reverse complement strand
CCTTGGGTTCGGACGGTCTGACAAACCGGATCAGCCTACGCTGTATCAGGTGCCTCGACACGGACAGCGCCTCGAATCACTGCTGGAGTCACTCGATCTTCAGGACGCGACGCTGGTGTCACAGGATTGGGGGGGCGCACTCGGTTTCTACTGGGCGACGCGCCACCCGGAACGCATCGCGGCGCTGTGCGTTCTAAATACCGCCGCACATCGGCCTCCTGAGAAGGTCAAGTTGCCGCTCCCGCTTCATTTGTTTCGAATGCCTGGGATCGGAGAGGTGATGGTGAAAGGTGCCAACATGTTCGTGCGCGGGTTCTTGTTTCAGGCCGGCATCATTCACAAGGACCGCATCACCCCTGAGATGCGCGCGGCGTATACCGCGCCTCACCCGACGTACTCCTCACGAACCTCGATCTTGGTGTTTCCACGCGAGATCCCCGCTGACTCGACGGGGCGAGTCGCCGACTTCCTTGGCGAGGTGGAGTCCGGCCTCCAACAGCTCACTGACAAGCCCACGATGATCGCGTGGGCTATGAAGGACATCGCGTTTCTCCCGGAGTACCTCGACGACCTGTGGCTTCGAGACTTCCCGAACGCGTCGGTTCTTCGGCTCCCGGACGCCGGACACTATCTTCAAGAGGACGCGCACGAACGCATCGTTCCCAGGTTGCTCTCGCACCTCGAATCGGTGTTTCACGAGAGGGCTGCAGGGCGCGACGCAGGCACGATGAGCTGACCGTTTTTCCGGGGCCCCAGCGCTTTCAGACGGTCAGTTTCGGGCCCTTGACAGCGCCCTGTGGCACGCTATCAATCGCAGCCATTCCAGCGTAGCTCAGTTGGTAGAGCGGGCGACTGTTAATCGCTTGGTCATAGGTTCGAGTCCTATCGCTGGAGCCAGATGCAAGGTCCTCACAAGAGCGTGGGGGCCTTTTTTTCTTCTGGAGCGCGGGCGGGGGCAGGACTCGTCCCTACGGTGTACTCGGCGCGACGCGCCTGCGTACGGTCGCCGGATTCCTGCGCCTCCGTGGACTCACGTCCACTCCGTTGCGCACGATTCCGACTCCAAGCAAGTCCTATCGCTGGAGCCAACCGCAAGGTCCTCACAAGAGCGTGGGGGCCTTTTCCTATTGTGGAGAGCCGTGTTCGCGACGCTAGTCCTGAGGGGAAGCCCCGACTGGACATCTTGGCCAACTGAAGGCCTGAGTGTCCGCGTCGAAGAGTTCATCTCTCCGCGGATCCTCGAACCCCACGGGTTCAAAGTCCGGCGGATCGCAATAGTTGAAGAAGACCCAAAGGGTGTCCGGCTCACCGACTCTGGCGGCTAGGGTAACCGAAGCATCGCAGCTAGTGCCTAGAGCAATGCAGGCAGCGGGTGTAGGGCGCTGACATTCTCTATCGACGTCCAGGACCGACGCCCACTGCACCATGCAACTCGGGATCTGCTCGCAGACTTCGACCTTGCGCGTTTCGCAGGTGGCGCGGCGTTGTTCCGCTCGCTCGATTGTGTCGGGCAACTCAAGTGCCGAATTCGGTAGGCAGACGTCGACCCGTTCAAGGCTGAGGTCTGACTGCTTGACCGTTCGCGTCCAACACGTCTCCCCGGCTCCGCACCCGATTTCGGGACGACAGAGCGACTTGCATTCGCTCACGACCTCGCTCGTCCAAACGCAAGCCTCGCTGGATGAGCACGGCGGGTGCGGCGCAGAGCGCGCACAGAACGGAGCTTGCTCCGAGTCGGCACACGCGATCGTGAGAACCGAAGCGGAGGCGACGATAAGTGATAGAGAGTGTCGCGAAGCAAGCATGAGACCCAAAGTATCAAGGAGTGGGCTGCCCCGAAAGACGGCAAGTTCCTTGGAACTCCCTCCAAAGACACGGAGTCCAGACTTCGGGGACGGGCTGAAGTTTTTCAGTTTTCATTTCGCGCTCGGGACGAAACTAAGAAACTTCAGCCCGTCCCGATTGCTGTGCTGCGCCTCCGTCGACTCGCGTCCGCAACCCGCGATACGCGTCGTCGTCACGTCGGCTGTGGTAGCGTCGCCCCGCCAGAGGAGGTGTCATGGAATCTTGGAAGGCGATTGCATTGATGTTGGGCGGGGTGCTGCTCGGTAGCGTCATCGGCGGCCCGCAGACTTCGGGGGCGGAGGAGCCTTCGCAGTTCAAGGAGTGCGTGAACTACTGCGGGTTCTCCGGCGGTCTCACGAAAGCATCCCGGCTCGACAAGGAGAGCCGGTCTGTGCCCTTGGGCTGGACAGTCGTGACCGGCAACGGGCAGTGCGCCTTCCTGTGCCGATGAGCTGCCCGGCTGCGTCTCGAGCAAGGCCATGCTTCGCGGAGAGATGGGGTTGAT
>JBATTM010000213.1:0-3478 GCA_049670545.1 Polyangiales bacterium | reverse complement strand
CTCTTCGGGATTGCCGATCGTGGCAGACGCGAAGAGAAAGGTGGGTGACGCCCCGTGAAAACGAGCGATGCGCAGAAGGCGGCGCACGACGTTCGCGAGATGAGATCCGAAGACCCCTCGGTACGTGTGCAGCTCGTCGATCACCACATACTTCAGGTTCGCGAACAGCCGTGCCCAGCCCGTGTGGTGAGGCATGATGCCCGCGTGAAGCATGTCCGGGTTGCTCAGGATCACACCCGCGCGCTGTCTCGCGGCGCGACGGGCGTCGTTCGGGGTGTCGCCGTCGTAGGTGACCGCGCCCACCGCAAGCCCTGAATCGCCAAGGAGGCATCGCAGCGACTCTTCTTGATCGCGCGCGAGCGCCTTGGTGGGAAACAAGTAGAGAGCGCGCGCGCTTGGATCCGACGCCAGCGCATGCAGAATCGGCAAGTTGTAGCAAAGGCTCTTTCCAGACGCAGTCGGCGTCGCCACGACGAGGTGCGTCCCGGCGGTCGCGAGCTCGAACGCCCTGGCCTGGTGGTCATAGAGCTCGGTGATCCCTCGCTGCCTCAACGCGCTGACCACGGAGCCAGGCACCCGCCCAGGGATCGCCGCATGGCGAGGGTCTCGCGGGGCAATGTCGTGGCTCCACGCCACGTTGCGCGCCGTCCCGTCGGTCTCCCAATGTGCCAGGACTTCTGCCACCCCCCGCGGACGGCCCCAAGGCTCTTGCACCCTGCGAAACACGGGCTTTGGCCCACGCGACTGCCCCCCCACTGCGCCCATTCGCAGCACTGTACGGCTGTATAGCGAACGGGGTCAAGAACCAAGCCTGACTTGGGATTGGAGCAATAACACTTTAGTGTGAATTGTGGGGCCGAGGGCAAGTTTGTCAGCGCCGGAATCCTAGGGAGAGCACGATGAGTAGAAGCATGGCAAGCGGCGCGTTGGCGCTGGCGGTAGCGCTTGGGGCGACGACGTTCACGGCAGGAGCAAGCCCCGCTCCGCAGAAGGTCGCCAGCGCAGCGGAGGCGCAGCCCAAGGACACCAAGCCCAAGACAGAGAAGACCAAGGTCGACGCCGAAGCACGCAAGGCGGCGCAGGCAGCGCGTGCCGAAGAGGCTAAGGCCCAACGCAGGACACGGATGGCGCAGGCCGAAGACAAGCGTCACGAGAACCGGGTCACCGCCCTGGATAGAAACC
This sequence comes from Polyangiales bacterium, assembly GCA_049670545.1. Taxonomy (GTDB): domain Bacteria; phylum Myxococcota_A; class Polyangia; order Polyangiales; family Houyiibacteriaceae; genus SG8-38. The sequence goes on along the minus strand of JBATTM010000213.1, from coordinate 2,296 downwards.
GGCAGCGATTGCTCGCACAGCAGAAACGGCAGCGCGACGCACTCGACAAGCAGGTCACGCTAGAGAGCACGCGTCACGAGGCCCGCATCGAACAGATCAACCAGATGTAGCGAGCCCGTCTCGCGACCTTCAACGGGCCGCCGACGCGCGGTGACGACGGAGGGTGCTCAGCTTTCGCCCGTGCCCGGCAGCTTCTCGTCCGGGTCGTAGGGCATCTCTTCGCCCGCTTCCAAGCGCTGCTGCATCTCGTACTTCGAGGGGCAGCGCGGAATTACCTGATTGGCTAGAAACACGCCGTCGTCGCCGAGCTCGCCCTGCACGGTGACCTGAATGCCCATCCCGTCACGGAAGGTGTCGGGGACCACGCATTGCGGGAAACGCACCGGCATCTCTTCCTCTTCTTTGAAGATGACGAAACGCCACTCGCAAGGCGACTCGCGAAACTGAATCGAGCCCTGCCGAAGCTCACCCTCGACACGAAGGCGCCGCCCTTCAAAGGCGTCCGGCTCGCGCATCACTTCGTGCACCAGCTTCGAGTAGACGAACGGGTTGTCGCTCCCGGTCAGGAGCCACGCCGCCACGCCCACCAAGACGACGAACACCGCACCGACTTTCACAGCGCCGGGAATCCCACCTCGCCCAGCACGATCGGAACGATCAGAGCCATCAGAGGGATCCGAGGGATTGGGCGCCGGGGTCGAATGCGTGTCGTCCACCATAGGCTAAGTATGGGGTCGGTTCGCGCGACCCGCCAGGGCGAGCCTATGGGCACACCCTGGCGCGAGCCGAAACGAAGCGATTATGGTCCGACGACGAACGCGGTAACCCAGGCGTAAATCGCGAGTGACTCGATCAGGGCGAGGCCCAGAATGAGCGGCGTCATGATCTTGCCGGATGCGTTGGGGTTGCGCGCAATGCCTTCGAGCGCCGCAGCGGCAGCACGACCCTGCCCCATGCCACAACCGAACGCCGCGATACCGATCGCAAGGCCAGCGGCAAGAGCACGGGCCGCCACCTCGGTGGCCGCGGCTTGTGCAATGATCGCCTCCGCAACAGGTTCCTGCGCAAACGCGGTCGCAGTGAACGCAAAGGGTGTCGCCAATGCGACAAACCGAAGAGCCAATTTCTTCATCTGATGAGCCTCCTCAACCTCTTGCATGAGAGGTCAGAATCAATGTCCTTCTTCATGTTGAATCGCTAGCGCGATATAGATGGTGGAAAGCAGGCAAAAGACGAGTGTCTGCACCACCACAACCAGAACGCCAAGTAGGTAGAAGACCACCGGCACGGGGAGCCAAAACAGCGTGATGCCGAAGGCGCCTGCCGCGAAGCCCGCGACGAAGATGCCGAGCACCATGTGGTCGGCCGTCATGTTGGCCATGAGCCTGACCGCGAGCGTGACCGGGCGGACGAGATGGCTGATCGTTTCGATGACGAACATCAGCGGATAGATGAAGACCGCGATCGCGATGGGGAGCTCCGGCCCCGCGAAGTGGCGAAAGTAGCGGAAGAACCCATGCTCCCGCACGCCGTAGATGTGGGTGGAGAAGAAGATCACCATCGCCATGGCGAAGTTGGTGCTGAGATTGTCGGTTGGCGGCAAGAAGCCGGGGACGAGCCCAAGCGCGTTCGAAAACAGAATCACCAGGGCGCACGTGCCGATGAGGGGAAGGAAGTACTTGGCCGCCTTCGCGCCCATCGCTTCGTTCATCATGTTGTACGTCGCGCCGACCACCATCTCGATGAAACTGAAGGTCGAAAGCTTGCCCTCGGGGACGACCTGATCGGAGGGGTTGCGGAGCTTCCCGCGGACCGAAAGGCCAAGAAGAAGCAGGACGACGAGGATCAGCGCCGATCCGAAGAGATGCTGCACGCGAAGCGTCTCGGTGTGCTTGTACCAGGTGGGCCCGAAAGTCTCCGAGACCCAGGCCTCGAAGGAGCTAAAGAAGGGAAGCAGATTGAACCAACTCGCACCGTGGGGCATGGCTTATCCGTTCTCCATCGCGTGGTCGTCCGCAGAGATTTCCACCGCCGCGTACAGCACGCCAAGCACCATCGCGCTGAACCCGATGCCGAAACCAAGTGGGTTGACGCCCCAGCGAGCCAGCAACCCCCAGCAAACCGCGCCGAGAAGCGCAAGTTTTACGCCTAGAAGGACCGCCGCGAGGCGTTGGCTCCCGAGGCGGCCGGACGTGATGCGCTGTGTGAGCTTGAGCAGAACGACTGCGTCGAGCCACGCCACCACGCCACCGACGGCCGCGCCGATGCCGATCGCTGCGCCGCCGATCGCCGCCGC
>JBATTM010000212.1:0-2942 GCA_049670545.1 Polyangiales bacterium | reverse complement strand
GGGGGAATGGGGATGGGATGGGTGCGTGGGCTTGGCGAGGGTGTGGGAAGTGGGTTGCGTTGGGGGCGGTTGGGTGAGGGGGGAGGTGGGCCGAGCTGGGGGGGCTTGGGTGAGGAGGGAGGTGGGATTGGCGGGGGGGATTGCCGCATGATTTCTTCTGTTTATCGTCCCAGGTACTGAACAGTTGTCAAGTATTTTTTGGGTGGGAAAGTCGGGTCGATGTGGGCCTGGTATCGTGGGTCGGTGGAGGGGCGTGGCGTTGTTGTGGTGTGCTTTGGTGGTGCTGGCTTGGGGGAGCTCGGGCGATGATCTGACGGTCGTGTGTGAGCGGGCTGCGGAGATCGTCGCGGACTGTGTTGTCAGTGTGGCAGGGCCTGGGCGAGTTCCATCCTCGCAGTTGCCGAGCGGATGCGGTGGGTCGCTGACGGTGTGCGACGCGGAGTGCTTCCTTCGCGATCCCGAGGGCGCGTGCGATTCCATTGTGCGGCCCGAGGTGCCGGGAGACCGAGGCGAAGTGGTCGCGGCGTGCCTTGCTGCGTGCCGATGATCCGGTGGGGGGCGCGGGTGGTGCTGAGGAGGCGCCTTGCTCTCGGTGGTGCGGGTTGCCCAGGGCTCGGTGAGGCTCGGCCGGTCTTGCACCTTCGTTTGCGCTTGGATTGAGGTTTCGGTTTTGGGGGGTGTTTCTGTTGATTGCTGGTGCGCGGACGGCGAGGTTCGGATCGCTCTGCCTACTTGTTTGCGACTCGCGGTGAGGGTCAGCAGTGTGCGGATGAGTAGGGCGGAGATGGTTGGGTCGGGGGCTTCCGTTTTGGCGACGCGGGGTTGGCTGGAGCCGCACTCAATTTGTGTCGTCGCCTACCGTGTGCCGATGTCTGATATCGATTCGATATGCGCTCACGCCGTCGTAATTGTCGACGATGGAGAGATTCACTCTCTCCCCAGGGGTTAGCCCATCGATGCTGTAGGTCCGCCCCCATCCGACTCGAGAGACGGACACTTGATGTCGCTCTGGATCGTGAATACTCAGCACAGGATTCAATCGCCAGAAGCTGTGACTGAAGAACCGCGCCGTCGGGTCTGGATGGTTCCAAAACGTCGCGACCAAGGCGCCGAACTCGCCGCAGACCGTGTATGTCGCGCGGCCATTCTTCAGAGGGCGCCTCAGCACTCCGACGCTGCCCGCGCAGCCACCATCGCCTTCCCGAGTGTCGCCCGGCTCGAATACCTTGGTCCATTGGATGACGTCTGACGCGCCTTGGGTGAGTCGTACAAACATTCGGTCACCGCGCTGCAACCCGTCGACCCGATAGACGCGTCCTCCGTCGATCTCCTCGAAAGTTACTTCGTAGCCCGACCCCGCGCTGAGGACCCCACTCTCGTGAGAGAACACATCAACGGTAGGCGAGACGAGGTTTCCCACGACAGATTCCTCGCCCGCGCCACAGACCGTGCACGTCACTCGCCCCTCGATGAGCGCGGTTGCAAGCACCCCGATTCTTCCAGCGCACGGAGGTCCTCCATGTTGCGGAATGCGTTCGGGATCGAGCTCGGCATAGGAGGCCAGTGCGCCGCCGTCAGCTTCGACTACCGGACTGAACTCGCTTTCTGGCGAGAGCCTCTGTGGTGTCCACCCTGTTGGTTGAAATTCTGCGACGCCCGCGAGTAAGCCAACCTGCTCCCCAATCGGAATGGGGATGTACGCGGTCGTTCCAGCATCGTCGCCGCTGTAGCTCACACGAAACGGGCTCAAGAACACGTTGGCTGCCTCTACGGTATCGACGCAGCCCTCCTCTGCGGCCACCATGACGCGGCCGCCTGATCGAAGAAATTCCATCGCGGCGTCGAGGTCCGCGCCTGACGTCCCGCGTCCAATCGAAGTGCCGGCGCAGAAGTCCAAGATCACTGTGCTGTAGGACTCCAAGCTCGGCACTTCAGAGGGTCGCGCGTACGTCAGATGCCCCAGCTCGTCGACGGCATCGTAGAACGCGTCGAGTTCCGAAAGGTCCTCCACGATGCCGCAGCGCTCCTCGTCAGTTCGCGGATCGCAGTTCGACGCATAGAGAATCTGATAGTCGCCTTCGTTGCCTCTGTTCTCAGAGAGCCACTCCAGTGCATTGATGATGAATTGAAGGTTGTCCCCGAGGAACCCTGGGTCGGCGAGGTGTTGCGCGTCCAACCCGACGGCCCCCATGGTCACGATGCGGGCTGAGCTGTGGTCCATCGGCTGCTCACCTGAGCCGCCCGAACCTCCCGACGCGCCCACGCCTTCCCCACCAAAGCCGCCGGTGTCCCCCGAGCGTTCCTGCTCGCCCGTCGGATCGCCTCCGCATCCGCCGAGAAGAATGAATACCAAGCCGCTTACCCAGGCTGCCCGGACTGCCGGCGTCCGCCACCCGCCCCAAGATCGTAAAAGCATGATCTCAAACTAGCGAACAACGGTATCTGTCCGCAGGCGTATACGCTGGGCATTCCGCGCTTCGGTGAGATGGCTCTCAGAACGGTGGCCTGGATCAGACCGCCCGGGGGTTGGTCCGTGGTTCCGTCTCGTTATTTCATTTTGCGTTCGATTGCGCCGAGCTCGGTCTTGATGCCGCGGAGTTCGGAGATGACGTCGCGCATGAGGTTGGTCATGGTGGGCTGGGTTGCGGCGGGTGCGGGGCGGAAGAGCTCGAAGGCGGCGATGATGGCGAGCACGAGGAGGATGGTTCGGGTGTCTTGGGTGGGTTTGGTCATGGGGGGAGTGTAGCGGCGTAGGGGTTTGGTTTCGGTGGTTACTTTTTCGGGCGGCGGCGTTTGGGTTTGGGGCTTGGTTTCTTTGGGGCGACGGCTTTGAGCTCGAGTTGGAGGCCGAGGGCGGCGACGTATTTTTCGAGGGTGGAGACGCGGACGTCGCGGCCGGACTCGAGGCGGCTCACGATGGCTGGGGAGGTTTGCATGAGTGC
>JBATTM010000211.1:0-2865 GCA_049670545.1 Polyangiales bacterium | reverse complement strand
GGGCCACGCGGGCTAGATCCCGATCGGTCACCTCGTGGCGGCCATCGAGACTGGCCGCGGCGCGGCCCGCGCGAATCAGCGTGAGTTCCCCGCGCAGACCGTCGGTGTCGAGGGCCTGACACAACAGACTCGCCCGCTCGACGATTGCATCGCTTACTGCAACCTCGGCAAGGCGCGCACGCGCGTCAGAGAGCCGACGCATCAACGTCTTTTCTTCGTCGGCGAATCGGGCCACGAACGCCTCCGGGTCGCGATCGAAATCCAGGCGACGCTTGACGACCTCGACCCGCGTCGCAGTGTCCGTTGGGGTGCGCACCTCAAGCGAAAGGCCAAATCGGTCGAGCAACTGTGGGCGAAGTTCGCCTTCCTCCGGGTTGCCGCTGCCGATGAGTACGAAGCGGGCGGGGTGACGCACACTCACGCCCTCGCGCTCGACCACGTTCTGGCCCGAGGCTGCAACGTCGAGCAGCAGGTCGACCAGGTGATCTGGCAACAGGTTGACCTCGTCGATGTAGAGGAAGCCTCGGTGGGCCGACGCGAGCAGGCCGGGCGAGAAACGTCGCTCGCCGCGGGTCAGCGCCGCCTCGAGATCGAGCGCGCCGACCACCCGGTCCTCGGTAGCACCAAGCGGAAGGTCGACCACCGGCACCGGGACCTCCACCTCGTTTCGAACGCGACCGTTCTCGTCGCACGTCTCACACTTGGTCGCGGGATCGCAGTGATAGGCGCAGCCTTCGGTGACTCGCATCGGTGGAAGCAGGCGCGCAAGCGCGCGAATCGCGGTCGACTTGCCGGTACCACGGTCACCGAACGCCAGTACCCCATCGATGCTGCGGTCCACCACCGCGATCTCGAGGGCGAGTTTCAGCTCGTCCTGACCGACGATGGCGGTGAACGGGAAGGTGGTCATGGCGCAGTCTCCCTACTGGCTCCCTACGCAGCGACCTCGGACGAGGCCTTCCGCGCAGCCAGTTTGAGCTTTGGCGCAGGAACCGACTCGAGAGTGGCCTCGAGCTCGCCCGGGTCTACGGGGCAGCGTGCGAGCTTCGGCTTGCGCTGGGCGCGAACCAGTGCCCACGTACCAAGCGCGAGACCGCCAAAGAAGATGATCGCGGTGGTGGGCTCGAGGAGCAGCCACGGCTCGCGCAGCACGCCCCACTTCGCGAAGATCTCGATGGGAGTCCAGACAATACACATCGCCGCCACGGCGTAGCGAACCGCCGGGCCCCAGCCCCGCTGCTGATGCAGGCGCCATACGCAGTAGATGGAGCCAGCGACGGACGCGAACAGGATGCCCTTGGTCGTTAGCGAGTACACGCCGAACACGCTCTCGTCGTAGGCCCACAGCAGCAGCAGGTAGAACGCCCACACCGTGGTCGAATACTGGAACGCACTGCGCGGACCATAGTTGCCGATGCGACCGCTCACGATCGGACCCCGCATGGTCGGAATATTCTTGCGCATCGATAGGAACACGGGGCACCGCGAGGACTCGAGAAACATCAGATAGGCTGTGATGAGGGCGAGCGGGCCCCAGGTGTGCTTGAGGAGTACGTACTCGCCGTAGCGTGCGTAGAGCTGGCCATCGACGACGCCGATCGTCTTGCCGATGCCCATCGAACGGCTCGCGAGGGTCAGCCCGTACTCGATGCCGCCCGTCCAGAGCAGGTTGCCGCCAAAGATGCCAACGATCGATTGGGCCGCGTCGCTCTTGATGCGAGAGGTCATCCAAATCAGGAACAGACCAGCCGCGCAAAGCCCAAGCGCGCTGAGCCACAAGAACTGAGTGACGGGGAGCGTGCGGAGCGCGATCGTCTCGCCGGCTTCAGCGCGTTGCAGCGCGTCCTCGAGCACCGCCTGGTCCTCCACCGTCTTGGCGCTAACCAAGGCCGCTTCGATCTCTTCGGTCATGGGACGGTCGCTGAAAAGACGAGCCGACTGACCCATCGCCGGGTCTGGGTACTCGTAGGTTCGCTCCGCTGCGTTGATGGCGACCATGAAGAGATGCGCCGCCGCCAGCATGAAAAGGATGAACACACTCGTGAGGGTCGTTCGCAACAACGCTGACTGCTGGAGTCTCCGAATCATGACACCTGCCCTTGTCCAACCGCTTGGGTTCCGTAGCTTAGCCGCGCGTCGCGGCGTTCCTCCGTGGATTTCGTAAACGCGGTCTTGGCCGCGAGGTGCTGGGCGATGAAAAACCCGAGGGCTTCGAGCGCGAACACGAAGCCGTAGCTGAGCGCTGCGGGCACCGAGACCGCGGAGGCGAAATCGACGAGCACCGTGCCGAGGAAGCCGCCAGCGCCAAACGCGATCGCCTGCGCCGCACCCCAAAGGCCCATGCGCGTGCCTTCGCGTTCGCCGCGACCTTGACTCGCAAGCGTCATCATACCGGCGATGGCCGCGATAGAGAACACGCCGTTGGCCACACCGAGCACGAACACGTTGGCCTCGAGGGGCCAGGTACCGCCCGATGCACTGGCGGCGACGAGTCCGAGCATCGCGACGCCCGAGGCGAGACAACCGCCGACGACCCAGCCCTTGAGGTTCGCGATTGGCGTGCCCTTGAAGACCGTGGTGATGACCGCGACTGCGACCATCCCGAGGAAGACGCCACCGTGCTGCGTGCCGGAGAGCTTCGTGGTTTCGCCTGGAGTCCAGCCGTAGGCGACGCCCGCGAAGGGCTCGAGGATGAGGTCCTGCGCGCTGTACGCGAGCATGGAAACGAAAACGAAGATGGTGAAGCGGCGCGCATCGGCCTCGCCCCACACCTGCCGCAGCGCCTGGCGGAACGCGGGCCGATCAGGACGGGCGGCCACGGTGCGGTCGCCGCCGTGACCCTCGAGCCGAAACATGGCCAGGACG
>JBATTM010000210.1:0-2615 GCA_049670545.1 Polyangiales bacterium | reverse complement strand
GCCTGAAGTAGAACGCCATGCTGACGGCAAGCGTGAGCATCACGCCCCAGACGATGAAGTAGCCGTTTCGGCTTGTCAACTCGGGCATGTGCTCGAAATTCATTCCATAGACGCCCGCGAAGAACGTCAGTGGGATGAACGTGCTCGCCATCAGGGTCAACACCTTCATGATCTCGTTCGTTCGGTGGCTGACATTGGACAAGTAGGCATCGGCCATATCGGAGGCCATGTCTTTGGAGGAATCGATGAGTTCCGCGATCTGCGCGATGTGATCGTACGTGTCGCGAAGATAGACGCGTTCCCGTTCATCGAAGAACGGGGTTTGTTCGCGAAGCATCGCATTGAGCGCTTCGCGCTGAGGCCACGCCACCCGCCGCAGCACGACGAGCTTTCGTCGAAGCCGGCGGATGCGTTCGCGGACCTCGGGATGGGGGTTTTCGAGCACGAGATCATCGAGCTCTTCGAGCGAGTCAGACAGACCCTGAACGATGGGGTAGTACCGGTCGACCATCGCATCCATGAGTGCGTACGCCAGATAGCCCGGACCCCCAGAGCGGATGACGCCGATGCCTACCGTGATGCGCTCTCGAATCGGATCGAAGAACCCGAAGTAGCGTTCTTGGAAGGTGAGCACATAGTGCTGGCCGACGATGAAGCAGACCTGTGGTGCTCGAATGTCTCCATGTGCGTCGATACGCGGCGTGCGCGCGATGATCAGTTGATGCTTCTCGTATAGCTCGGTCTTGGCCCGTTGCGGGACGTTCACGGCGTTCTCGAGCGCCAACGGATGTAGTCCAAACGCGTCACCGATCGCGCGGATCGTTTCTTCGTCACCAAGCCCCTGCACGTCGACCCACATCGTCCGGCCGTCGTCCTCGAGCGCCACCAGTTGGGACGGCGAGTCAATCTCGATGCGTTCGAACGAGGCTTCGTCGTATCGAACGATCGAAATCTTGGGAAAGGGAGAGCCCGGTGGGATCGCCAAAGTTCCTGGGCGGGAGCCGATTTCGGGGTTGTGCTTTTCGAACAAAGGGTGCCTCTCTCTAGGTCGCGTCCTGCTTCGTCGTCGAGTCGGCTCTTCCGTCTTCGGTGAGGACCCGCACTTCCAAAGGAGCCGCGCTGTCAATGTGAACGTCCCTCTGAGGGAATGCAATTACGAGCTCGTGTTCTCTGAACACGTCGTCGATTTGGAAGCGGACACGACTCTGGACGATGCGCATCTGCATCGGCGATCGGGCGGATACCCAAAAATACACGTCAAAGTTGAGCGCGTTGTCCCCGAACTCCTCGAAGATGACGATGGGCTGAGGGGCTTTCAGAATTTGTTCGTCGTCTGCGATCACCTTCAAGATGAGCTGCTCGACGAGCCGAGTCGGGGATCCGTAGATGACGCCGACGCTGACTCTCGCGCGTATCAAGTCATCCGAAAGCGTCCAGTTCACCACGTTGCTCTCCAAGAAGAAGCTATTCGGCACGATGATGTGGCGACCGTCGGTGGAGCGAATCTGGGTGCTGCGAGCACCGATCTTCTCGATCGTTCCGTGATTGCCGTCGACCTCTACGACATCGTGCGCGCGTACCGGGCGTTCCAGCATGAGAATCAGTCCGCTGATGAAGTTGTTCATCACGTTCTGACTTCCAAACCCGATGCCGATCGCCAGTGCGCCGCCCAAGACGGTAAACGCGGTGAGGGGGAAACGAATCGCTCGGAGGGCGAGCAGCGTGAACACCGTGAGAAGGGCGTAGAAGGTCAGAGTCTGGAGGGCGTGCGCAGCCCCCGCGTCGAGCTTGAAGCGCCGACGAATGGCCTGCGCACCGAGGCTCGAACCCCGCCGCGCCGCCCACAAGCCAACGATGAAAAGAAGCAACGCGAGAACGACGGACGCGGTCGTGATCGAGGTGTCGTCGACCGTCGTGATCTCGTAGTTCCACACATCGCTCGCGAGTTCCGCGGCCTGTTCGGCGTGTTCTCGCCAGTCGATGAGTGCGGTCTGGGCTCGGATCTCAATCAACACGCGATCGGCGACCCGGATATCCGCGGAGGTGGCAGCGGCCTCTGCTTGTTGCTCCTCGGAAATTCGCGAGAGGGTTTGCAGATGCTCCGTCAGAGTGCGGTGGAGAGCGGACCCCACAGGAGCGCTCGCGAGTTGGCGTTTTGAGGCGTCGAGACTCTGGCCGACTTCGGGACGACGTGCGGCGATCTCGACCTCTAGGTCTCGAAGGGCAGCAATCTGTTCTTCCGTCGCTTCCTCCCAATTTTCCAACTCGCCACGAGGCGCCTGACCTCGAACCAGGGACTCCCAACGGCTCCACACCCGGTGTTGCGCTGGCTGACGCGCGAGTTCGGCGTCGGTCAGCGCAACGTGTCGGCGCTGTAGATCTCGTAGTGCGGTGAGCGCCTCGGCCTCGGCGAGCAACTCGGTGGAATCTTCGGGGCGGCGGAGGTAGCGGCTCTGCGTTGCCTCGAGCGCGAGCTCCACCGTTGCAAGTCGGCGTTCGGCAGCCTCCCGTCGCCGCAGGAGCCGCCCTTCGCGTTCGGCCAGCGGACCGATCCCGGCCGTGGAGCGGCTCGCATCGTCCGCGAGTTCGTCGCGCATTTCGTCGATTCTTCGTTC
>JBATTM010000209.1:0-16630 GCA_049670545.1 Polyangiales bacterium | reverse complement strand
TCCAAAGCGGCTGGCAGAGCCGCCTCCTGTCCCCGGTGCTCCCCCCCTACGAAGGCACCGAGCACTCCGGCAAGAGCGACAGCGAGCTGAAGAGACAGGATCACCCATCGAGGCGCCTGCTTCTTCGGTTCGCCTTCGCCCATCAGTCGTGTCGACCGAACGGCCACGTCGCGATGTCTAGCCCGGGGCACTCGGTGTAGCCGGGCTCCATCAGATCGCGATGGCCGACGACTCGAATGGTCGGGAACAGCTTCGTGACCGAGGAGATGAAGTCCAGCAGCGAGTAGTTCTGTGCGGTCGTCCAGTGGTCGGATCGATCAAGGCTCGCGTTGTTGCCGATGACACACACGCCGATCGAATTCGAGTTGGAGCCCTTGGCGTGCGCGCCTGCGAACGGGAGCGGGCGTCCGACGTGCACGTGGCCCTTGTAGTCGATGAGGTAGTGATACCCCACGTCATCCCAGCCGCGATCGAGATGCCACTGCCGGATCGTCGCAGGGTCGATCTTGTTCGACGACGCTGAGTGGTGAACGGCCAACACTTCGATCGCTCGCAGCACGCTCATCGCCATCAGCCTTCTCCCGTCCACCACTTCGCGAACGCAGCGCCGCCTGCGCCGAGCCCGGCTAGGACGCCGCTGATCCACCCGACCTTCGAGCGCTTCTCGGGCTCGGGCGTCTCGGGCTCTGGGAGCGGCGCCCCGTAGCTGGTCACCGTGCGCGGTGCGATCTGAGCGATCTTGTTGTGCGCTCGATCGATGTCCGCTTGCTGCTCGTCGTGACGGCGGTCGTCGTCGCGCTCGTGACTCATCTGTCGCTCTTCGAGACGAATGAGCTGGCCGGTCATCGCGCCTACAGCGGTCGCGACCTCCTTGCCATCCGACTTGACTTCTTCGATCGCCCCGGAGAGGTGCCCCATACCTGCTTCGATGCGAGCCAGCGCAGCGATGGTGGATGAATCTTCAGACACGTCGATCTCTCCTGTTGGCGAGCCACGCCAGCAGCCCGCAGCCAACCGCGAGCAAGGATGCAGAGGCGGGCTCAGGTACATACTCGGGCGGCGGGTCGAGACATTCTCCGCGCGTGATCTCGTTGGACACAGGCGACTCATAGCGCTCGGTCAAGACCGTTTCACCGTCTTCGGCGATCTTGGCCGGGACGACGAGCAGGGCGCTGATCGAGACACACCCGTCACTCTCGGGCCACCCCAAGAACATGCGGTGGGTGCGAATCGACTCGGCCTCATCCTGCGGCGTGCTGGCGACCTCTTCGGCTCGCATCGATACGGCCCAGAAGTGACGCTGGACCTGACCCCGGAACATGATCTGGCGGTTCGGTACTTCGGGCTGCTGGTCGATCCATCGCACGAACGTCCACTCGCCGTCGCTCACGGCTGCCTGAGACGGCTCAGATGGGGCGATCGCAGTAGAGGGCTCCGGTACGTCGCGAACGTCGCGAACGACAGCGAGAGCGACCACAGGGCCCTCCTCGGACACCATGATCTCGTCGTGGGCCGCGTCCGGGTCTTCTGGCTCGGCTTCGGGCTCGCTGAGAGCGGGCTCAGGGGCCGGAGGCGTGACGATCGGCTCCGGTGGGGGGATCGACGCACACCCGGATAGGATGACGACCGCGAGAAGAGAAGCGCAGAGTTGCTGTCTGTCCATCAGGCCACCTTGACGATCGAGAGGGTTGCGCTGTTTAGCAGCAGAGCTGCCGTGCCGGTCGACTGGACCTGCGTCACGCGAGCACGAACGATCTGCCCAGCCGTCAGCACGGCGATCGACGTGATCGTGTCGGCGGTCGGGTTCGCGCCCTGCCAGATCGCTCGCTGAGCAGTCTCGGGGAGTGCGGTCGCGTTGACCGTGATCTCCATCGTGCCCTGAGCGGAAAGCACCACAGGCTCATCCCACTCGTAGCCGAACACGATCATGTACGTGCCACCGGCTCCGGTCGGGACGACGAACTGATCGGGATTCCCTCCACCCGGATCGTGCCACGCCGTGATGTCGAAGATGTCCGTGGCCGTGAAGTCCACGTCGGTCGCAGAGTTGTTCGTGATCGATTGCGTCGCCGTCCGCTGGCCCTTGACGCGAGAGTTGAGGGGCAGGCTGACTTGGCTCGTGGCGTTGAGCGTCATGGTCCGATTGCCGTCGTTGGCGATGGCGATCTCGTCGGCGGCTGATCGGAAGAACCCCGTGCCCACGTCGCTCGCGCCCGCGCCATCGCCGAACGCGAGGAACACGGCCGCGTCGCTGCCGGTCCCGATCTGCTGGGGGCCGATCGCCGTCCCATCGCTGTTCGTCGCGTAGCCGCCGAGCAGTCGGCTGAAGTTGTCGAGCCGCGTGTGGGCGCCCTTCACGCGAACCGCAGAGCCGGTCGCGTTGAACGGCGTGAGCGCGGGCTCCGTTCGCATCGAGTACCACTCATCGCCGTCGAGGAACGTTTCGAGCAGGTCGGTCACGGACGTGAACGCTGCGCCGTCCCAATCACACTCGGCGATGTCGAAGAGCTGGCTGCCGGGCGTGCCGGAGGTCGAGCAAAGCCCGTTCACGTCCATCGCGACATAGACCGTGGGGTCAGCTGCGCCGACGAACGTGACCTGCTGAATCGTGATATCCGTGCGGATACCGAGGAGCGCGACTGCGCCCGGGGCGATGTCGAGGAACGCTGCGTTGCCACCGTTGATCGTGACGGTCGCCGGAGCGACGCCGATGCGTCCGGTCTGAAGCGGACCACCACCCGACGCATCGTCGAGGAACATCACGTCCTGACCGAACAGAGCGTTCGGGCCAGCGATCGCGTTGACTTCGGCGATCACGGTGTTCACCGTGTTGCGAAGCGTCACGAAGGTCGTGTCGAGGTCCGCTGCATAGGCGAAGTAGGCCCCGGCGCCTCCGATGGCTCCGTTGCCGGTCTCGAACGCTTCGAAGTAGTTGGCGCCGACGACGATGGGGGTTGCCATTGCGCCCTCCTAGACCGGGTTGCCGTTCGCATCGACGAGACGCGAGAACGGGAAGAATGTTTGGTTGTCGGCCCAGAGACTCGTGCCGATCGCGCCCATCCCGATCGATGATACAGGGCCCTCGTTGACTAGCGTCTCCGAGACGTTCACGACGAGCGCGCTGACCGCCGTGACCGTGAGCTGGCCGTCGTTCGCGGTCGTGCGCTGGATCTCGATCGTCTGTCCGATCACGAAGCCATCGACGATGTAGCTGCCCGAGCTTCGCGTGATCGAGTCGTCACCACCCTCGACGGCGAACGTGATGTCGGGATTCCCCAACACAGAAGCGGGCCCCTGGTAGAACCGGAAGGGCTCGAACTCGCGCGTGAAACCCGTATCTGTAGACGCGCCCGGCTGGAGCGTGTTGAGGTCGTACACCTGATCGGTCAGAGACGCGATGCTGACATCACCCGGGCCGACGACGTACATCCGACCAAGCGCTGTGCGACGAACCTGAACCGTCTGGTTGAGCTGTGCGTAGAAGCGACCGCCCGAACCATCGGCCTTGATCGGAACGTTCTTGACCGGACGGTTGCCGCCGATGTCGAGGTCGACGACCCAGACCGGAGCGCCGAGCACGCTCTCATCGAAGTCGATCAGCACAGGGTCGCTGATGACGCGCGCCACGAAGACCTTTTCACGGCCGATGATCTCTCGGCGCACGAAGCGCTTGAGGCTGCTCACGTCGTCACCGCCACGCCGTCCGTGACCTCGCCGCACTTCACGATGGCCACGTTCGATCCCGAGTCGCGCTTCAGCTCATAGCTGATGGACGACACGAGGAACCTTCGGTTGTCGCTCAGCGTCTCGAACGTATCGTCAGGCTCCAGCCCTGGATCGAACAGCATCCGGGCCGTGCGCGTTCGAGCGATCGCCTGCTGTCGGAACAGAAGTTGCTTCGCCGCCTCCTGTGCGTCCGTGCGATTGTCGACGAGGTGGTTGAGGACTTCGACCTCGTTGCGATCGAACGCGGAGACGCCAGCCGAGGACGCGCACTCTCGGATCTCGCTGTAGACATACTCAAGCGGCTCGCCGACGAACTCGTACTGCCCGCGCCCGAGCTTCGTCAGGATAATCATCGCGGCTGCGAGCGCACCGGCCTGTGTGATGCGACCGGCGCTGATGGTGAAGCCCGCGACGACCACGACGCCGAAGCCGCCGCCTGTTGCAATCACGCTGTCGGGGATCGCAGCCAAGATGATGTACGTGACGAGAAGGAACACGCTGAGCCAAGGCGCAAAGCCCGTGTCGATCGTCACGATGGCGCCGACTGTGCCGACCTGATTCGTGGACTGCGATGCGATGAACGAGACTTGCTCGCCGCCGCCGAGCGAGTTGAGCCCGCCGTTGACGCTCTTGAGAACCTTGAACGCCATGTTGTCCACGAGCTGCGTTCGATCGTCCGACCAGTAGACCTCCAGCCGCTCGCCATCCGTGAAGTATCCGGTCGTCACGTTCATCGTCGCAACGACCTGACGCGGCTGATCGACGCGCGACAGCTCGAAGTCGAGCCCGACGACGCACACAGCGTCAGGCGGCGTCGTCTCCACCAGCGGTCGCTGGATCACGAGGACGCCATCGTCGGTCGTGTAGAAGCGGTCGGTGCTGTTCGTGGCGTAGCCGTTCGTCTGTTCCAAGACGCCGCTGCCGTTGAACTTCGGCAAGAAGCCATCCGTGAACATGATCTTGGCGAGCATGGAAAGCGGGTTCTCCTTCGCCAGCGTCACGCTCGCATGGCGAAGGTCTTGGTTGCCGAAGCCGAACAGGTTCTGCTCCGCGCCCGACAGTCCCATCTCTTCGGTCGCAATCGTCTTCGCCATCTCAAGGTACGTGACGACAGGGTTGTTCGAGAACTCGTCGGACGTACGCTCGAATCCCATGAACGACGCCTCGCGCCCGTAGGCTCGAAGTGTCAGCTCGCTCACGAGCGGCGTGCGGCCTCGTGCGTAGCCAGCCTGACCGCCGATGATCCCGAAGAACAGATCGACCCAGAGCGACGTGTCGAGACGTTCGTCGCCGTACTGGATCGTGATGACGTTGCCCTTGCGGAAGAAGCGCCCGAGCGCATCCGGGTCGCCGAGCACGTCGTCGGGATCGAACTGACCGTCAGGGTCTTGAACGGTGATGTCTGCGATCGACGCTGCGACGCCGCTCTGGATGTAGTCGCCAGCGCGCTCCTGAACGCGCACGATGCTCGTGAACTCGCTGATGTCGAACGGGCCCGCGCTCGGGTTGACACTCTCGCGACTCGCGACGATCGATCCGACCGTGGCCAAGCCGCTGCGAACGTCCCAGACCTGAATGCGCCATGCGGGCTGGCGCTTCGCAGCGTCGCCCGTGACGATCGTGTCCAGTTCGAATGAGAGCGAGCGAGCCATCAAGTCACCTGCGAGACGATATGGAGATGTGCGGTCACGGACTGATCTATGAAGCCGGTCGGCGACACGTCCAGACCCTCGAAGGGGCTTTGGATCGGACCCTGCTGGCCACGATACTCCTTCACGTTGAAGGTTCGAGTCCCAGAGCCCCCGCCCACGGTCAGCTTGAACAGATGAACGTTGTACGTGAGCGCCGTTCGATCACGCGGCTGCCACTGGATGTACTCCTGTGCTGTCGCGTCGAATGGCGGCGGGTTGATGAGGTACTCGTAGAGCTGTCGGAACAGGAACGTGGGCATCGACGCGCGCCGACCTTCCTGAGCACCCCACGTTTCCTCGCACACGACATCGGCGAGCACGCCCTCCTGACGGATGAGCTGGCTGCTCGTGCTCGTCTTGACCAGCTTGCCATCGGGAAACGTGAGCACTGTGTTGTCGAGGTTCGTCGTGAAGTCGGGATTCTTGTAGTAGGCGATCGGCGAGAAGTTGGCCGAGTCCGGGTGTGTGAGGATTCGCTTCGCAGCCGGGTCGCCTTGCTGCCCAACCGAAACGATAGTGATGCTCGGCGTCGCCACGACGGGCGTACCGAGTCCGATGAAGAGGGGCGCGCTGCTCGTCGCCATCAGTTGACCTCCACGCGAAAGGTTGCGCTGTTCCCGACCTCGCCTGGATCGGTGGGCGCAAGGTAGACCGCGCGAATGGGATTGCCCGAGTCATCTGTCGTGGTCGCGCTCTGAGGGTTCAGCGTCCCTGGCCCGCTCGTCTGACTGATCGACACCGTATGATTCGGGACTGGAAGCCCTGTTAGGGAATCCGTGACAGAAGCCTCGATGCGAGCCCCGGCGCCGAGACGCACGACGCGATCAGGCCCGAGCACGAGCACTTCGTCAGCCCCGAGCACGTCGGCGATCACGATCATCGACCCGACACGCGGGCCTGTCGACGCAGAGCAATGGACTTGGAAGACAGCTCGATGCGCGATCGGGATGTCGGCGTTTCGTGGGAACCCGAGCTTGAGGAACGTCGTCACGTACTGATTGTTCGAGAATCCGTTGAAGTCTGGGACGCTGAGCGGGGTCGTGACGTAGGCGACGCCCTCATTCGGAGCGTTCTGGAATAGCTCCGCTCCGCTCGACCATCCAGCTTGGATGAAGTCGCTCGCCGCGCTGACCTCAGGCACGTCCTCTTCGTTCGCGATCCCGATGACAGGCTGACTGACAACCGAGCCTCGGCCCTGGGCCAACTCCAACAAGGACGGACCCGGCGATAGCGGCTCGATCCAGCATCTGTAGTCCGAGAGAGTGACGCCGCTCTGGTTCTGGAGCATCAGCAGGCGATACTTCGCTGTGCGAGCAACCGACTGGACGTTGCTGACTTCGTTGAAGATGTCGTTCGGCGTCCAGACGCGATAGTCGACAGCAGCCACGGCGTCGGCGTCAAGCGCGATCGCGAACGTGAACGTGCCTGTCCCGTCATCGAAGGACGTGATCTCTCGCGCCACGCTTTCGTTGGCGCCGCTCTCGAAGACGAGCCACGCGCCTGTCCAGTCGGTCGGGCTCGCGATCTGCGTCGTGTCGATGACCGTCGTGCGAGCGTTTGCTCCGACGCCGGTCAGCGTGGACTGAAGGGCGTAGGCCGTCGTGGTCGAAACTCGACCGGACAGCGATGCGTTCGGGTCAGGCTGCGGGACACCCGAAGATGACGAGCCTGTCGCGAGGAACCAGTTGAAGTCGATGCTCATGTCGCCGTCGTCCCGGTCAAGCGATCGACGAAACCTTCATTGAGAGGTTCGTCAGCGTATGAGATTCGCGTCGTGACTTCTCCGTCTTCGTTCGTTCGACCGCTCGGTGAGAGCAACGTCCCGATGGCAGGTGTCGCCGGATTCGTGGGGTGGCCATAGTCGATGTTGTAGACCGAGCCGTCGACAGGCTCCGGCGCGATGAACGTGACCACGCCGGTCGTGCGGTTCACCGTGTAGTTGGTCGTCTCGACAAGAGCCACGTCATCCTTGCGAACCTCGAAGGGGTACGTCGGGCTGTCGCTGATCGGGATGTTCTCAACAGCGTCTGCTGAGTCGCCCGGCGAGCGCGGCTCCGCTATGACCAGCTGCTCGTTGCGAGTCGTAATGCGCTCCAGATCCCACGTGACCGTCTCGCCTGGGATCAGCTCGCCAAGATCGCCCACGACCGTCTGACGCATGACGACGGTTCGGTTCGTTTCGATCGCTACGTTCGGGACAGGCGGCGTGATCGCATCGACGACCGCAGCGGCCGTCGTTTCCAGCATCACCGTATGGTAGACGCCTGTGTTGAAGTCGCTGACGGAGCCGTTCTGTCGCGAGTCGATGATGAAGAAGCGGCCCGTGACGGGGTTGAATCGGATGAAGCATGACGGAACGGTGTTCGTCGGGATCAGATTCGAGTCGGCGCCCGGATAGGTCGCATAGTCGGTCGTGCGCTCAAGAATGATCTGCGACTCAAGGGTGACGCGCCAATGGATGCGCTCAGGGAACGTAGTCACGCCCTCAGGGTTGAAGTCGAAGACCTTCACAAAGAGCGTTCGAATGTCCCCGGAGTTGAGAGTGTCGGCCAAGACGATGCGACCCTTCGGAGCGGTCGGGATCGAATCGAAGTCTGGGATGAACTGCGCCCACTTGAATGCGACGATCGACGTGGACCCGAGGAAAGGTCCGCCCTGGTAGATGTTGGCAGGGCTGGTCGAGTGGAGCGAAGGCATCTCCTCGACCGGCTCGCCGAGCGCCGTGCTCATATCGATGTAAGTCGTCGGAGCGCTAACAGAGACGCCGCCCCATCGCAGGCTGTCTGGCGCGAACATCAGCGCTGTGCCGATCGGGTTCCCGTTTCCGAGTCGATCCCATCCCATGAAGAACAGCATGTCGGATCGAGAGCTTGAATTGTTGTAGTAGCCATCGGTCACGTTGGTGACGCCGGACGTGGGATCAGGCGTGGTCGATCGAACGAACGGGAACGGCGCCGGGTCGATGTCGACAGCCGGGTTCACGATGTCGCACTCGGTCCAATCGGCGCCTGAGCCCTTGCGAGCGAACATCCGCTGCTCGCCTGTGCTCGGGATGTAGGCGCTGACAGCAAAAGAACGGTTGACCAGACTGCTCTGCGTGTTCACGCGAATGATCGACCCGCTTGTGTTGTCGATCAGGTTCGGGTCCATCCGCAGATACCCCGCGATCGAACCGGAACTCACCCATCGAGTCTGAATCAAGTTGAACTTGTCGACCCAGATGACTTCGCCCTGCACCGGCACGTCCTGGGGGTTGATCCACGTGGACTGGTTCCCCGTCTCCGTAGATGCGAAGTTACCTCCTGTGATGTAGGCGGTCATGTTCTTGTTCTCGAAGACGCCGAGCGACATAGCTACCCCTGTTCTGTCTCTTGGGTGAAGTCCACGCCCGGTGCGCCGGTCTGCTGAAGCGCAGCCTTCATCATCGCCGGAAGCGCATTCCCATCAAGACCCATCGATTCGAACACCTTCGAGATTTGCGCGGTCGGGTCAGGCAGCTCGGGCGGCGTCGTGGCAACGTTCGCGATCGCTTGAAGAGCTGCGAGCTGTGCGTGGCCAAGCTCTGCCAGCTCAGTCAGCTTCATCATGATTGTCCAGAGAATCGCGCCGTGCGCGTCGTCTCCGTTCGCGAGGATGTCGTCGATCAGGCTGACCTTCGACTCCAGCCCGTCCGTGCGCGTGAACGTGATCGACTCGCGATCGAGAACGACCTTGGCCTCCGGCTTGCTCTTTGCGGTTTCCATGTTTCCCCCTACGTCAGCGATGGTGTAGTGGAGTCGAAGTCAGACGCGGCGGAAGATCCACCGCCGACCCCGGCCCCAGCAGCGACAAGAATCTCAAGCGACCCTGCGATGTCCGTCAGGATCTCGTTGGTAGGACCGAAGGCGGCTTCGAGCTGTGCACCGACTTGGAAGATCGGAACGCTGGTCGGGCCTGCGATCACGCCTCGTGTTGCAGCGGCGCTGCTCTGCGCGGCTGCTGAGCGCACGAGGTTGTTCGAGATGGTCGAGGAAGTGTCCTTGAGCGCACCGGCCAGTACGGCGGTCCCTGCGGTCAGGCCAGCGCCGACGAGGGCGCCGAAGTCGAAGCCGCCCCCGCCGCCAGCGACAGCGCCTGCCCCGCCTCCCCCGAACAATCCACCTACGCCATCACTGAGACTGCTGAGCGCATTCGTCAGAGCGTCCTCGACCAGACGACCTGCGATGTCAGCGAACAGCGCAGCGGCGTCTACACCCTCGCCGCTGAGCGCACCGCGCACGGCCGAGCCGATGCCACGAGACAGCTCGCTGCTGACCGTATCGCCGAATGCGTTCGCTTCCGTTCGCGCTTCATCGAGCCCGTCCTTCGCGTTCTCTCCGACCTTCGCCAGCTCGTCGTTGACGCTCTCAAGACCACCGCCAGCGGCGATCGCCGCGTCAGCCGCCTTCTGGATCTCTGCAGCGAGCGTCGGCGACGACAGCGCGGCCTGCTGGACGAGCGAAGCGATCTCTGCCTGAAGCGCGGTCTGTCGTTCGAGCGCGGCCGTCTTCTCGGCCTCTGTGGCTGCGATCTGAGCGTTCAGGATCGAGAGCCCTTCTTGGGCACTCGCTACGTCGCCGGACGCCACGGCGGCTTCTTGGAGCGCGTCTCGCTGCTGCCGCAACTTCTCCAGCTGACCGTCGAGCGGTTCGATGCGCGCGGCTTCGCTGATTCGCAAGCGCTCGGTCGTCGATGCGATCTGATTGACCGCCGACTGCTGAGCCTTGAGCTGCTCGGTCGTCTGGGCTTCATCTCCACCACCGGCACCGGACAGATCGATGTCTGCCTGCTCGACACGCGGGTCCACGCTGAAGTCGGCCGAACGCAGTGAAGTCTGAAGCGACACGATGCGATCGTTGATCCCGTCGAGCGTGCGCTCAAACTCGATCGTCTCCTGACCGGCTCGGAACTCCGACTCGGCGAGCTGGTCGATGCGACCGCGCAACTGACTGAGGCCCTCCGATGCGATTGCGATCTCGGCCGTGCCTGCCCCGGTGAACGTCAGGAACGCAACTTCGGCTTCTTGGAGCGCCAGCGTCACTTCGAGGATCGTACCCACGAGCCCGTTGAAGGAGCTTCCGATCCCTCGGCCGATCTGATCGAACGCCTGGATGACAGCGAGCGCACCCTGGCCGAGCGACAAGAGCCCTTCGAGCGCATCCTGAATCGCACCGGCCGCGAACTCGCCCAGCTCTTGTTCGTTCGCAGCGACCTCGCCACGGAGCGCTGTCAGGAACGGGATGATGACCTGACGAGCCGTGTTGATGACGGCAGGCGCGAAGGCGTTGCCCAGAGCGACGTTCAGGTTGCTCGCTGCGTCGCCGATGTTCGAGAGCGCACCGCCGAGCGTGAGGGACAGGTTCTCGGCTGCGTTGCCGAACGTGCCGCCTACGCCGAAGACCTGAGAGAACGCATCCTCCAGCTCCTCAGCGCTCGCCTTCGTCGCATCGGGGATGCCGCTGATCGACTCGATGAGCGCACGCACGCCACGCTCACGGAACAGATCGGCAGCGCCGATGCCAGCCTGAAGCGATCGCTGAAGGTTCCCGGCCGCGTCTTGGAACGACAAGCCCGTGACGGCTGCGAGGTTCGCTGCCGTCTGCGTCAGGTCTTCGAGTCGATCGCGATTGCCGAGCGCTGCAGCGCCAAGCGCACTCGCGCCTTCAACGATCTCGCTGACGGCGAACGGAGTCCGACTCGACAGGTCGACGAAGTTGTCCAGCGCCTTGTTCGCTTCGGTCTGCGATCCCAAGAGCGAGCCAAGCCGAACGCCGTAGCCCTCGAACGCGGCCGAGGCGTTGATCGCGCCCTTCGTGACTCCGATGAAGCCACGGACACCACCGATGACGGCGAGCCCTGCGGCCAGAACTCCGATCGCCTTCGATGCAGTCAGGCCAGAGCGACCCACGCCCTTGATGGCGCTGCTCGTGGCCTTGGCGCCCTTCTCTGTGATGACAATCTCAACGACTTCGCGTGCGGGCATTAGAACACTCCTGTCCCAATGAAGACGCGCGACTGGAAGGCTTCACGAAGCCCGTCCTGCAACGCAGCCTGAACGAAGCCAGCGGGCGCCTGCGGAGAGCTGCCCTGGTTGAGACGACCGATGTACGGAGCGCGGTTCACGATGTAGGCCGTGTCGCCGACGCGCCAGAGCTTCCCGACTGTCTCGATGCGCGAGATGGTCGCCTGCCCGCTCGGGTCGAGAGTCGAGATGGGCGTCGGTGAAGGCGTGTTGAGCGAAGGTCGCCAGTTGCCGCGAGCGAATCCTGTGTCCACGGGCGTCGTGATGACGAGCGCTGCTCCGGTGAATGCGATCAGGTCTGCGAACAGACCTTCCACGCCAGCCGTCAGCCGGTCTGCGACTCGATCGAGACGTTCATCAAGCGAGGAGATGTCCGAGGCCATCCGGCTCCTCCTTCGGCAGATTCCAGTTCGGTCGATGCTCGCAGATCGCTCGCAGCTCTTCGAAGTGGTCGGGGTGGTCGAGCAACCACACGCGCCACTGCTCGATCGTCCAGCCTTCGAAGCCGGGCGTCGTGCTGCGATCGATGACGCCCTCGGCGTAGGCTTCGGCGAAGATCCGCAGCGCCGTCGTCTCGCTCACCATGTCGTTCTCGATCGCGAGCGAGTACGGCCGGATGCGCGAGCCAGCGACAATTCGGAAGATGGGATTCACGTCGGGGAACGGTGCGTTGACCGTGATCGACAGGTGCGGCTCTGCGAACGGCGGCTTGAACTTCAGGGTCATCTTGGGAAGCTTCGACAGATCCATCACGCACTCCCCAGAAGTAGTTCACGCATCCCGGCCTTGTAGTCGGCGATGCCCTTCGGCTTCTCTGCACCCTTCGTGTTCGCCGTGTCCGTTACGCTGCCCTTGGGCCTGAGCGCTTCGGCGAACGACTTCAGTGCCTTGCTCTTCTTGCCTCCGAGCGCCTGACCGATCGCAGCCGCCGTACCGTATGCGGTCAGCACGCCCTCGTCGGCGATCGCGAACCGCTCGATGCGAATGTACCCGCCCAGCTGGTCGTATGTCAGGGTCCGTCTCAGCTCGTGTGGGGTCGTGCCCCATCGACGAGCCAAGAGCGCGAGCGACTGAGCCGTCAGGCTGCCGAGGCGCTTGCGGTCTGGGGCGGGGTCGATCCCTCTGCGCTCTGCGGGGACGGGGCTGAGGTGGCCAATTTTCTCTCGGCGAGGAGCTTCAGAACCGAGGGCCCGATCAGCCCCAGGGCTTTTCCCAGGACACCACCACCATCCGGTCGGAGCAGACTCGTCTCCCAGATCGCTTGTGCGATCGAGAACAAGTCCTCGGCCCACAGGTCGCCCCACTTCAGGTCGCGCCGATTCAGCTCTTCGTGGAGCGTCAGCTTGCACAGCTCCTCGACCTCGAACTTGTACGTCGTGAGCATGACGCCGAGGTTCAGCGTCGGAGCGCCGGACCCTTGCGACTCAACCCACCCTTCGATCAGGCGGACCACGATGGGGAAGCATTCGTCGTGCTGGGCAATCGTCCAGGGTGCGACCGAGAGCTTCGCGGCGCCCCCCTGAACCGGCACGTCGATTTGCCGAGGGGCAGCGATGCTCTCGGTCGTTTCACTCACTGGACACCTCGTTATGCGTTCGCCTCAGTCTGGCTGGCGAGCTGGAGCGTACCGAATCGATCGGTGCCGCCCGCGTCGTTGACGTTCAGGACCAGAGTGCCCTGCACGAAGTCGTCCGACCCGAAGGTCAGCGCGTTGTCGTCGATGCGAATCGTGACGCTCGGCATCTCCCAGATGAAGTTGGATCCGACATCGGGAAGGTGCTTCACGGTCGCCGATCCGTTGAACGCGCCGCCACCCTGGGTGAAGGGCTGCATCGTGTAGCCAGCCTTCCGGTTGTACGTGTAGTCCGCGAGCATCGGCTGGCCGCTCTTCAGAGCGTCCGTCGCGCCGTCGATGTTCAGGAACCGGATGCGGCCCAGGAGCGGGTCCGTCACGTAGTCGGTCAGGTTCGCGAATGCGTGGCTCGGGGCGTAGCTCGCGAGGATCGTGCCGGTCACGTTCGCAGCGACGCCGCCAACGAAGAACTGCATGTCACCCGAAGTAGCGCCCGTGCCCACGACGACCTCGACCTCGTTACCGGCCGCTGCTGCGCCGACCGCGATCGGAGTGAAGGCGACGCCAGCGACCGTGCAGGCCGTCACGTCGCCGATCACCAGCGGCTTGTAGTCGAGAGCGAAGTCACCCGACGTGGAGCCCGTCGTGCCCGTGCCTGCGCCGACGACTTCATCGACGCGAGGAGCACAGGTCAGTGAAGTGCCCGTGAACGATGCGTCATTGATGTCGCCGTTCGCGAGAGGCACGAAGGTCGACTCGGCCTGTGCGCCCGATGCGAGGGTGAAGGGCTCGTCGGTCACGACGGCGGCTGCGTCTGCAACCTGAGCCGTGATCGTCGAGGCGCCGAAGATGTACTGCGCGAGGTCGGCGCGGAAGTTAAACAGGCCCAACTCGAACGAAGGCTTGAACTTCGACACCAGCTCAAGTGCGGTGGTCGCCGTACCGGGCGAGCCGTCCTCCATCTCCAGAGTCTCGACTTCCTTCTGCAGCTCTTCGGACGCGAGGATGCCGAGAGCTACCGGCGTGCCGAGCGTCCCGTCAGAGAGCCGTGGTCGAAACTCCACCTGGGAGAATCCCAGCAGGAACGAATCGATGGTGAACGTGTCGGGTGATCGCGGTTCGAGCGGCATGGAAGACCCCCATGTGAGCCGTCACGTCAGAGTCGACGGCCGGTCAGTGAAATATAGCCAGTTGGCGGACAGAGACACCTGATGCCAGGAACCATCATCTCCGAGGGGCACAGGCGTGCCCACAGAAACGAAATAGCCGTTTGGAATCACGGCTGTCTCCCAGAAGAGGCTGATCGCATCGAGGAGGTCGAGCGCGAGCGCGACCTTCAGATGCACCTTCACGTTGGCGATGAACGTCATCGAACCAGCGCGAGAGAAGTGGTTGCGAGCGACCGAATGGCTGTAGCGCGTCTCACCCGCAGCGGCGCCGAGCATCGACCACTCGATGAACGTGTCGGCCTCGACCTTCGCTCGGTTGAACTCGCGATTCGGCGAAGCGATCTCTGTGCGCGCGGCCCAGTACGTGGCGAACGGCGTCATCACGGCCGTCTCCCAGTCGCTCTGGCTGACCTCGCTCATAGCGCCACCGTCACGAAGTAGAGCATCAGGGTGTCGCCCGGCTGCACAGGGTTGATCGCCGTCACGTCGTAGGTCAGGCCGTTCGCGGCGAGCTTCCAGAGCGTGTCGAGGGGCTCGGGGATCGCTGTGCTCGCATCGACGACCCAGCGCCCGAGAGGTCGCTCGATCGTCTGCAGCTCCAGCGTGAGCTTGTCGAGGCTCACCTGAACGCCGTTCGCCGTAACGGACTGAGCCGCGCTCGTTGCGGCCGGTCCCTGGTCTTGCTCCCAGGGATCGAGGCCATCAGAACGCGACTGACGGACGAGGGTGATCGGAATCCCGAAGCGCGCGATGAGCGAATCGGCAGTGGTCTTGAGCCCGCTGTAGTCGAACGATGCCGACATGGGCAGACCGTCCGATCAGTCGCTGTCCGGGGCGAAGGGTCGGCCAGTCAACGCTTCGACTGCCTGCTTGCCACGGACCTTCTGCGACTCTCCGTCGATCGTCACGCTGAACCACGACCCACCAAGGTCTTCGACCTCGATGTCAGAATCATCGCTCACCGCAGCGGGGGGCTCAACGGGCGGCGGGGATGCTTCAGGCTTGGCCGGAGCTGATGCCTGTGTTGCAGCGCGCGACGTATCGGGCGCTTCGAATTCGTGCAGCTCGATCGCGTGCGACTCCCAGAAGCGGCGAAGCTTGGTGCGGCCCATCTGCTCGATGATCTCGTCGGAGACAAGCTCGCCCGGGACCATCCGCTTTCCGTGCCACGTCAGCGCCTTGCGCCATACGAACTTGGCGTCCGCGTTGAATCGCTGCTTCCAGTGTCGTAGCCGTCGAACTGACTTGCCCATGTGCGGTCGTCCTCTTCCAGAGGGAAGGGGCTAGGAGGCGCTGCTTCCTCCTAGCCCCGGGCTGGACCCTTTGCTGTGCTGACGCTCGGGGTAGCGCTGTGTTGCTACTGGACCATGTTGCCGAAGAAGTAGCCGAGGTCGGGCGCGACCAGCTTCTGGTCATACGCCATGTCGATCTCGATCCGATCCGATTCGATGGCCTCCTGTCGGAAGCGCTTGATGCGAGTGCCGTTGCCCGTGGCTCCGGTGTACCCGGTCCACGAGAACGTGTAGCCCGCACTCGGTGTCATGATGCCGGGCGACGGGGGCGAGTACGTCAGCAGCGCGTTGTCGCCGCCGATGAAGGCCGAGGCGTTCGCCTGACCCTTCGCTCCCGTGTTCTGTATCGAGTCCATCACCAGAATCTCATCCAGCTCGAACAGCGCCGCGAGGGTGTCTCGCATCGCCATCGCCGGGCCGGTGGTCTGGCCACGATCGACTCGGCCCACGATGTCCGGGTGGTCGATGAGCGTGTCGAACGTCTCACGACCGAGGGTCATCTTGTTGGGCGTGAAGCCAGTCTCTTCGAGCACGAAGCGCTTGCCCTGTCGCACGTCCTCGATCGGCGTCGATGCGTCGTCGCTCCAGAACAGCTTCTGGTTGTTCGCCGCATCGCGAGGATCGAAGGCCGCACCCGAGCCCGTCGTCGCACCGTCCACGTCGAACGTCCAGATGACGCCCGGGTCCGCAGGGGTGAAGAACGCGGTGGCCCAGTCGACCTCGCGCTTGATGAGACCCTTCAGGGTCACGAAGCGCGAAGCCTCTGCTTCGAGGTTGATCGGGTCGTCTGCGTTGGCTCGGACCTGATCGGGGATGTCGCGATGGAACGCATTCACGCGAGCGAAGTACGTGTCCTGTCCGATCGAGTACGTGCCACCTGCCGACTCCGTGGCAGGCGCGCGCTCTTCCATCTCGTTCCGGTTGAACTCGCCCCGGTCGTAGGTGAAATAAGCGTCTGACTGCTTCGAGGAGCCGACGACCGGGAAGACCCGATCGGCGACGAAGTTGGTTGCGTCCTGCATGAACGCCAACGACACCTGCGTGAGCGGGCGGTTGACGTGCACGTCGGAGCGCGAGGGCTGGACGAACGGCATTGGTCAGTCTCCTTTCAGAGAGGTGGTGGCCAAGCGGCCGTTACA
>JBATTM010000208.1:0-3894 GCA_049670545.1 Polyangiales bacterium | reverse complement strand
CGAGCCAACAGCCGCGCTTCTGACACACCCGCTGAATCTCTCCTTCTGTCTGGACCGGTCGTCCTTCGTAGCGCGAAGGGTCTGCCGCAATCTCCGCACGCGGGACGACGCGGCCGTTCGGTTGGCGAAGCTCGCCGTAGGTCTGCGATGCGGTGGACTCGATTCCGGACTCGCGTGCCGTCTCGACACCATCGGCCGGGCGGGTGTCGCAGGAGGCCATGCAAACCAACGCGCCCAACAGGAGTGCCAGAGGCCAAGTCACGGGACGACCGTAGCACGACGCCCCACGAAGCATCCGGGTCGAAACCTACCCATTGAGCCGCACCCACTTGAACCACCCGATGACGGCGATCGACAGATACAACGCGCAGAGGGAGAGAAACGGCAGACCGGAAGAAAAGCAGAAGCCGTCCGCAGGCGGCCGCTGACACGACTCGTTTGCGGTCCAGACGGCAGACAAGAAGAAGGCGCCACTGAGCGCTGACGACCCGAAGGCCATCAGTAAGGCCTTCGACCTTCGCTCCCAGCCTGGACGGCTACTCCTCCAGAAGTAGACCCCCGCCACGAGGCTCGCGGCCGCGACGAGAAGCCACCACAACGGCATCATCGTAGCGCCCAAGAACGCGCCAGGGATGAAAATCTGAAGCATGGTTCCCGCCATTTCCAGCACAACGTCAGAGACTACCGGAACAGCGCCGTCGAGAGAACCCCACTCCCTACACCACCTTTGCGAACCCTTTCGTGACGAGTTCCTGGTTCAAGTAACGGCCGTGGAGGAAAGTGTGGTCGATGCCGCGGTTGTTGAAGGCGTAGAAGATGTGGGCGACGTAGCGGCCGTGGAGGTCGGTCCGGTGGGTGTTGACGATGAGGGTGCGGGCGACGGCGAGTTGTTCGCGGACGTAGCGGCGGCCGCGGGCACCTTCGGGGGTATCGCGCTCGGGGGCGTCGATGCGCGCGAGGCGGATGCGTTGGCGGCGGATGACTTCGAAGCCGAGGTCGATGTCGAGAACGAGTGTGTCGGTGTCGACAACGTCGCGGACTTCTGCGGCGTAGAGGTAGCTTGGGTCTGTGGGGCGCGGGAGTTGTAGGGCCTTGCTCTTGGGTTGTTCGAGCGTGCTGAGGTAGTGGCCACCTTTGATCGCGGCGGCGAGGCGCTTCGTGGAGAGGGCATCGCGCACGGTGAGGTCTTGGTAAAACGCGCGTTCGCGCGTGTCTTGGAGTTGCATGAGGATGCGGTAGTGGGCCCAGGTGAGGCCATCGACGCGTGGCGGGCGGCGGTAGGTGTCGGAAAAGGCGACCGCCCGCTGTAGGGTGCGGACGTCGATGTCGAGATCGACGGAGAGATCGCGAAGGATCGCGTTGTGGTAGTTCGCGCGCGTGGTGAGCTTTTCTTTCGAGATGCGCTTGCCGATGGCCCAGTAGCTCTCGATGAGGGCCTGCGCAGCGGCACGCTCCGCTTCCTCCTTGCCCTCCCCGATGATGCGTTCGAGGTCGGTGAGGAGTCGATTGTAGTCTTTTTTCTGGATAATTTGCGACATCTCGGCCCCAGGGGCCGAGATTACCATGGAAACAGCGGCTTCGTACTAGAGTACACGATGCAGCTCCCCCGAATCCGACGCCGTTGGGGCCTTTCGGGCCTCATCGCGCTTGCCCTTCTTCTGACGAGCTGCCCGGCGAGGACCCAAAAATCCCCGACACCCTCAGCGCCCTGCGTGACGCGATACGCCCAATGCAAGTTGCCCGACGGGCCGCTCGGGGTGTGCAACGACGCGCCGTGCGCCGAAGGCCAAGCACCGCCTTGCCTCAAGTGTATTTCGCAGCACTAGGGGCAAACCCGATCGAGACAGGGAGTGCAGGCTGCGAAAGGCAACCTGCGAACTGGCAGGGGCCGCTGCTGGTTCGCCCGTGATGTTTGGACGCGGTGCGCGTATCGTTGGACATGCATCCCCTCGAACTCGTGATCAACGAACCGGCCCCCTTGGTGCTCATCGGCAACTCGGCCGAGGATCGCTTCCCCGGTTTTTCCTACAACGCGTACGCGTCGACCGGCAAGAAGTTCTATTGCTTCGACATCGGCGGGCTACCCGCATCGCGTGGCCCAACCAAGGGAGGAAAAGTCTACCACTCGGTCGATGAGCTCCCGGACGATCGAGGTGACCTTGCGGTCATCTGGGTGCACCCCAAGGCGGCGGCCGGTGCGGTCGACCTCGCGCACCAGGCCGGCTGCAAGCGAGTTTGGTTTTCCTTCAAGACTGGACACCGCGACGCGGTCGCCCGAGCCCGTGAGCTCGGCATGGAGGTCGTCGAAATCGGCCGATGTCCGGTTCTCTTCCGAGACGACAAACCCGCAGCGTGCAAAGCACACGCCCTGCTGACCAAAGCCACCGGCACCTATCAGCGACCTCCCCAAACCGACCCCGACGCAGCGCGCCGCGAGTCGTTCTGAACGGGCTGCCAAGCCCCGACCGCAGACCTGACGTGTTCGTCACGCGTTCGAGGGAGCCGGACCAAACATCGGTCCCGCGTCACCCGCGTGCGCGTTCCGGGCACGATCGTCGAACGCGCACGCGAGTGTAGCGGGACTCGGCTCCACGACCCGGGGGGCTAGTCAGTCCCCGCCAGGTCACACGCGCGGCCGAGCTCGCGGGCGCTCTTGTCGAGGGCAGCGGTCTCGCGAGAGTCGCGCCACACCCGGAGTGCGTCGAGCCCATTGCGAAGGCGCTCGCGGATCGCCTTCCACTCGCGGGTCGTCATGTCGCCCTCGGCGATCGCCACGGCGGAGGCCTCCTTCGCCTGACGCGCGAGATCGCGAATCTGGCGTACATCGGCTTCGACCGACGGCTCGCACACTGCGTCGATGTAGGCCGAGTTGGCGGCGCGGTCTGCCGCGGCGCAGGTCGCGTCACGGACCAAGAGATCGAGTCGTCGAGCCGCGTACTTCGTGATGCCTCCCGTGATCGGAGGGGTGATCACGTCGATGGAGACGCCATCGGGAACAGGAAGCGCCGGCGGAATGAGACCCGCGGCGGCCACCTCCAAGAAGCAGCGTGTGAAGATCCGTCGAATCGGCGAGTTTCCAATGTAGACCGCCCCATCGGGTCCCATGCTCGTGACCGCCACGGACTCGTCGAGCCCCTCGGAAGCCCACCGGGGCTCGCCGGTCTCGCGATCGAGGAGGACGACAGCCTGTGAGATCGGAAGTTGCCGGCTCCCGGTATCGACGCCAATGCCGACAAGGGCGGTGATCCCGTTCGCGGTAATCCCGGTGGTCAGGAGATTGAACTGGCTGAGCACCGGCTGCAGCAGAGCGGAAACATCGAACACCTCCAAGTTGGCGGTCCAGCCGAGCTCGGCGTGGTCGCCGCGGTCGAACACCTGCCGAATCGACCGCGCCGTCGAAGCGTAGATCTCGTCGTTGTCGGACGCGACCCCGACCGATCCGAAGATCTGCTCCCCGACATCGACGTTCCACGCGACACTGCAGTCTTCCGCTTCGATCGAAAGCAGTGATCCGAAGTTGTCACCGAGGTACACCCGGGATCCGTCGGCTTTGAGCGACGGCGTCGACGCCGAACCTCCGTCAAAGTCGGCTCGGCACACCGACACGGCCTTGTGGCCACCGTCGCGTTTGCGACGGACGTCGATTCGGGACAAGGCTCCGAAGTCCGAAACGCCATCCACTGTACCATCGACATCGTCGGGGGCAGTCGCAGCAATCCAAATCCGGCCTGTGTTGGGATCGATCGAGAATGAGTTTGCAACTTCGATCCCATTGCCGAGGATCACGTTGATCAGCTTGTCAGGTCCGCCACCGAACGCCGCGAGATTGGTGAGCTGAAACAGCTTGGTTGCAATACAAAGCCGGACCGCCGGCGGCACGTCCGCAGCTTCCGG
>JBATTM010000207.1:0-5519 GCA_049670545.1 Polyangiales bacterium | reverse complement strand
CGCTCGAGCGCGGCGACGTCGATGACAAACGCTGGTGTCTGCACCCGCCGCGGATCGAGATCAGCGCAGGCGACCATCACATCTCCTTGACGTGCCAAGGAAGGCCGCGGACTGCCAGCTCTTCGAGAAACGGTCGTGGATCGAACTGCTCCACGTTGAAGACACCGCTTCCCCGCCATGTGTTGGTCAGCATCATCTTCGCGCCGACCATCGTGGGGACACCGGTGGTGTACGAAACGGCCTGAGCGCGAACCTCTGCCCAAGACTTCTCGTGATCGCAGACGTTGTAGATGAAGACCTTGCGAGGTTGGCCGTCCTTCCGACCCTCGACCAAGCACCCTATGCTCGTCTTCCCCGTGTAGTTTTCGCCGAGCGTGGAGGGATCAGGAAGCAGCGCTTTGAGAAACTGAATGGGCACGATCTCCTGCCCGCCGAAGTCGACCGGCACGATCGAGGTCATCCCGACGTTCTGCAGGACACGAAGGTGCGTGATGTACTCGTCACCGAAGGTCATCCAGAATCTAATTCGCTTCAGCCTGGGAATGTGCTCGACCAACGACTCGAGTTCCTCGTGATATAGGAGGTACGCCTTGCGCTCGCCGACCTCGGGGAAGTCGAATACGCGAGACTGACTCATCGCATCGATTTCGATCCATTCGCCGTTTTCCCAGTACTTTCCGCGCTGGGTGATCTCCCGGATGTTGATTTCCGGGTTGAAGTTGGTTGCAAACGCGTGGCCGTGGTCCCCGCCATTGCAGTCCAGGATGTCGATCGTGTCGATCTCATCGAAGAGTTCCGCCTGCGCATAGGCGCAGAAGACGTTGGTCACCCCAGGGTCGAAACCCGAGCCGAGGAGCGCCATGATCCCGGCCTTCTCGAAGCGCTCCCGATACGCCCACTGCCAGTGGTACTCGAATTTCGCCTCGTCGGGGGGCTCGTAGTTGGCTGTATCGAGGTAGTCGACGCCCGTGGCGAGGCACGCATCCATGACGGGAAGGTCTTGGTATGGAAGCGCCACGTTGATGACCAACGACGGCTTGACGCGCTCGATGAGCGCCGCCGTTTGCGCCACGTCGTCTGCGTCGACCTGCGCGATTTCGATTTCTCGGCCTCGCAAGTCCCGGACTTGTTTCTGAATTTTTTCGCAGCGCGCCAATGTCCGGCTCGCGAGCACGATCGACGAAAACGTGTTCGCATCGTCAGCACACTTGTGCGTGACGACCCCGCCGACACCGCCTGCGCCAATGATCAAGACTCTACTCACGGTTCCTCCGCCGCGGCGATATACGATGTTCCCGAACGACGCGCGAGGCGTGACTTTGTGGTCGGCTTTTGCGCTGTCATGTCGCGTGACTTTCGTTGAAGCCTGTGGTTACCTGACTCATCCATCGTGGAAGGGGCGCCGACGATTTTGATGCAACAAGCGATAGTGGGGTTGGACGTTGGATCCACGACCGTCAAAGCAGTCATCGTCGACCCGGAGACGAAAGCGATCCTCTGGGATGACTACCAACGCCATCACACGAAGCAGGGCGAGTGCGTCCTCGACTTCATGGTGCGCATCACCGAGGTCTTGAACGACCGCGGGTGCACCGACGTCCGCGTGTTCATCACCGGGTCTGGGGCGAAGCCACTCGAGGGGCCGCTCGGGGCCAAGTTCGTCCAAGAGGTCAATTCCGTCACGCTGGCCGTCGAAACGTTGCATCCCGATGCAGGCTCCGTGATCGAGCTGGGCGGCCAAGACGCGAAGATCATCATCTTCAAAGAGAACAAGCAGACGGGTGACAAGTCCGCCATTGCCTCGATGAATGACAAGTGCGCGTCCGGGACTGGCGCCACGATTGACAAGTGCATGATCAAGGCAGGAATGCCGCCGGAGGACACGCTCCGCCTTCATTTCAATGGCGAGAACCTCCATCACGTTGCTGCCAAGTGTGGCGTGTTCGCGGAGACCGACATCGTCAACCTCGTCAAGACGGGGATTCCCGCGGACGAGATCATGTGTTCGCTCGCAGATGCGATCGTGATGCAAAACCTTTCGGTGCTCACACGCGGCAACACGCTGCGGCACAAGGTGGTGCTCCTCGGTGGCCCGAATACGTTCCTGCCGTTCTTGCAGGAATGCTGGCGCAAACGCATCCCCGAGACTTGGGACGAGCGCGGATACGACTACCCCAAAGACATTCCGATCGAAGAACTAATTCCGGTGCCCGACAACGCAGCACTCTATGCGGCTTACGGCGCCGTCATGTTCGGGATGCACGAGGCACCCGAGGTCGGCGTCTTCTCGGGGCTCGACGGCCTACGGCGCTACATCACGGAAGGGCGCAAGGAACGCCTCGGCGAGAGCGCCGGTCCGCCCCTGATCACCCAAGAAGGGGAACTCGATCAGTTCCTCGACGCCTATCGGATTCCGAAATTCGAAGAGCCGGACCTTCCCCAGGGCGGGACCGTCAAGGCGGTGATCGGCCTCGATGGTGGCAGCACTTCGTCGAAGGCGGTGCTCCTCGGCGAAGACGGCGAGGTCCTGATGAAGTCCTACGGGCTTTCGAAGGGCAACCCCATTCAGGATGCGAAGGAGCTCCTCGAAGACCTGCGAACGCGCGTGCGGGCCAAAGGTGCCGAGCTCGACATCCTCGGGTTTGGGGCGACCGGTTACGCGGCTGACGTATTGGAAGAGTGCGTCTGCGCCGACGTCAACGTCGTCGAGACAGTCGCCCACATGATGAGTGCCACGCATTACTTCGGCGATGTCGACGTGATCTGCGACATCGGCGGTCAGGACATCAAAGTCTTGTTCATGGAGAACGGCGACATCAAGACGTTCAAGCTCTCCAATCAATGCTCCGCGGGCAACGGCATGCTGCTGCAAGCAATGGCCGATCAGTTCGGTTTGCCCGTACAAGAATACGCGGAGAACGCGTTCAAGGCAGACCTCGCCCCGGTGTTCAGCTACGGCTGCGCCGTATTCCTCGATACCGACCGCGTGAACTTCCAAAAAGAAGGGTTCGGTAAAGAAGAGCTTCTCGCCGGCCTGGCTCAGGTGCTTCCTAAGAATGTCTGGCAGTACGTCGTCGGCGTGCCGCGCATGGCCGCACTTGGGCGCAAGTTCGTGCTTCAGGGTGGCACGCAGTACAACATGGCGGCGGTCAAGGCACAGGTCGACTACATCAAGGAACGCGTGCCCAATGCCGAGGTTTACGTGCACCCTCATAGTGGTGAGGCGGGTGCTATCGGCGCTGCCATGGAGACACTGCGCGTCGTAACCCGGCGAGGACACTCCACCTTCATCGGCCTCGATGCCGCGATCGATCTCAAGTACCAGACCAAGAACGACGAGAGCACCACCTGCCACTTCTGCGCCAACGAGTGTTCGCGCACGTTCATCGATGCGTTTCGGCCCGACGGTTCGACAAGCCGCTACATCAGCGGCTTCTCATGCGAAAAGGGCATGGTTGAATCCAAAGACGCAATGGAGGACCTCGTCAAAGAACGCCGCAAGGTGATGAAAGAGTTCCCAAACCTCGTCAATCACGAAGGCCTCAAAGCATTCAAGCGTGTCTCCGGTGTCCAGCCGATGCCCGAGGCCGGGGCCGACATCGACGACGTCAAGGTCGAGAAGAAGTTTTTCGGTGCCATCGAGCGCACCCGATACCAGCGCGGCTTCGAGCGGTCTTCCGAAGCTGCGGCTGAGAAGCGCGCGAAGTGGCGCGTCGGAATCCCGCGTGTGCTCAACATGTACTCGACGGCGCCGTTCTTTCGTACGTATCTCGAGGTGCTGGGCGTTCGCCCGAAGAACATCGTGTTCAGCGACCCGAGTTCAGAAGAGATGTTCGCGGAAGGCGGGAAGTATGGCTCCGTCGACCCCTGCTATCCTTCCAAGGTCGCACAGGCGCACTTCCACCAGCTATTCTTCCACAAGCACGAGAAGGCCCCGTTCAACGCGATTTTCTTCCCGATCCTCACGCACGTACCGTCCTTTGTGACCGATGCGGTCGACTACGCGAGCTGTCCCATCGTTGCCGGCACTCCCGATGTGATGAAGGCTGC
Organism: Polyangiales bacterium; assembly: GCA_049670545.1. Taxonomy (GTDB): domain Bacteria; phylum Myxococcota_A; class Polyangia; order Polyangiales; family Houyiibacteriaceae; genus SG8-38. The sequence continues at coordinate 1,469 of JBATTM010000207.1, read as the reverse complement.
CTTCACGAAAGAGCAAGACTACTTCGCGACGCGCGGAATCACCTACATGGCTCCTGCGTTCAGCTTCTCTGAACCCACGCTTCTCAAGCGAGCCATGTATGAGGCCTTCGCCGACCAGCTCGAGATCACCGAAGACGAGAGCGACTTCGCGACCGCTGAAGGCTTGGCAGCGCTCGATCGATTCGATCAAGACCTTCAGTCCAAGGGCAAGGCAATCCTCGACCAGGTCGAGTACGACAACAAGATCGCGATCTTGGTCGTGGGTCGCCCCTACCACCTCGATCCGGGCCTCCACCACGGGATCCCCGATGAGTTTCAGGTGCTCGGCTATCCGATCCTCAGCATTCGATCGATCCCGAAAGACCCGGAGTGGCTCGGTCGCTTCTACGAGGAGGGGGAAGACACCCTCAGCATCAACGACGTCTGGCCGGAGAATTACTCCGCGAACTCGGCGCAGAAGGTGTGGGCTGTGAAGTTCGCGGCGAGACACCCACACGTTGCGATCCTCGACCTCAGTAGTTTCAAATGTGGTCACGACGCGCCGACGTACGGCATCATCGACAGCATCGTATCGAGCAGCGGTTTGCCGTCGTCGTCTTTACACGACATCGACGCGAACCGCCCTGGCGGGTCGATCAAGATTCGCGTCAAGACCTACGCGCACTCCCTGAGGCTGCGCGAGGAACATCTCGAAGACGTAGCGTCGCGCAAGGTCGAGCTCGAGCGTCGCATCGATGAAAAACGTCTCGAGTTGCTGCGAATGAAGCAGGCCCAATTGGCCGGGCTGCGCAGAGGAGACCTTCAACTCGAGCGGCAAATCCAAGAGCTCGCCGACAAGGTCATGAGTTATCGCGTGGAAGCCGGGGCAGCTGCCGAAGAAGATTTGGCAGGCTCCGCATCGAAGAGTTTGATTCGTCTCGGGAAGAAAACCAAGGACGGCAACATCGTCCGAGTGTAAGGGGCTGAGAAATGGCTGACGGTTTCGAAATCGACATTGAAAAAGAGCTAGCGGAGTTCGAGGCGCAAGAGCGCAGCAAGCTTGGCTTGGACGACAACCGGGAGCAGTGGACCGATTCCATGATCGATCCGTTCTTCTCCAAGTCGGAACGCACCACGACTACGATCCTCAATGGTGGCCTGACGATGGCACACGACGAGTTCGTGGCGTCAGCGCTCAAGGGTATCGGGTACAAAACCCGCTCGATGGATTGCGCGGATACCGACTCCTTGCGGTTTGGCAAAGAGTTCGGCAACAAGGCACAGTGCAATCCGACGTACTTCACTGTCGGAAACCTCGTGAAAGAGCTCTGCCGGCTCCGTGATGAAGAGGGCATGACGTCTCGAGAGATCATCGACAGCTACGTATTCCTGACCGCCGGGGCATGCGGGCCGTGTCGTTTCGGCATGTACGTGACGGAGTATCGGAAGGCGCTTCGTGACGCCGGCTTCGACGGCTTCAGAGTCGTTGT
>JBATTM010000206.1:0-1548 GCA_049670545.1 Polyangiales bacterium | reverse complement strand
GCGCAACCCCGTGTACCCAGAACGGCCTCGACCCGACCGCGTGCGTGGCGCGCGAGCGCGACATCGATCTGGCGATCGTCTTGGCCTCGACGGCCGCGCCCCTTCTGACGGTGCCTCTCGTGTATTTGCTTCGACGCGACCGCGCGCGGCCGGACACCGCGTGGACCCCGGGGATTGCGGTGAGCCGGCAGGGCGGGACGATCTCGGTGCGCGGCGTGTTCTAGGGGCGCTCGCGCCTGTTCCCGGCGACCCTCGGCATTTGTGCGATGCGCCACAGCTGAATCACGATGACGATGTTTTTCACGTGTTCCCGTGGGGTTGGCGCGACAACTGCGGACTACTCAAAGTCACGGTTTCCTCGTACAATCGCGACGCTCATCGGCGCCCGTTCCGATGAGCACCTGGCGCACGAAGCATGATGGTGAACGGCGGTCCCGATACATGGGCCAGCGAATGGGCTGGTCAGGAATTTGGCCCCTATACGGTGGTTCGACGTCTTGGCGTCGGGGGCATGGCCGAAACGTTCGAAGCCGTCCGAGGGGGGCCGGGGGGATTCTCTCAGCGCGTCTGCCTCAAGCTGGTGCTGCCCTTCTTTCGCGGGCGCCAGGACTTCCTCGAAGCGTTTGAGCGCGAGGCGCGGCTCGCTGCCAAGCTTCGCCACAGCAACATTGTGGGCGTGATCGATTTTGGTCAGATCGAAGATGTGAGTTATATCGCGCTCGAACTGATCGATGGTGTCGATCTGGCGGCGCTCCTCGATGCGCAACCGAGTGGTCGGCTGTCGCATGAAGTGGTCGCCCTCCTCGGCCACGAGCTCGCTGCCGCACTGGAGCATGCACACGACCCGCACCGCGAGGGTTCGCCCGAGGGCGTCCCCGGCAACGCGATCATCCATCGCGACATTTCCCCGTCGAACGTGCTCGTGAGTCGGCGCGGCGAAGTGATGCTCACCGACTTCGGGGTCGCCAAGGCGATCACGGGGACGGCTCGTCAGCAGAGTGCGGTGAAGGGAAAGGTCCCGTACATGTCGCCTGAGCACCTGCGTGCGGAGACGGTCGATGGCCGTGCGGATTTGTTCTCGCTCGGTGTGGTACTCTACGAGGTGCTTGCGGGCCGCCGGCCGTTCGTCGGTGGTAACGATCCAGCCACGATCTTGATGATCCTCAACGGCGAACGGCCGTCGCTCAGTACCGTTGCACCGGGCACGCCTCCCGGGCTCTGCGAAGTCGTCGAACGCCTGCTCGAGCCGAACCGGGACGACCGCCCCGCCACCGCGTCCGAGCTTCGGGATCAGCTCCACGAGTTCCTTCCCCCGCCCCGGGTGCGTCGGGAGCTTGGGGCCATGGCGACGACCGCCCGTGAGTCACTCGCACCTGCGCCGCCGAAGGAACCCACGAGCGGCGTCAACTGGTATCGCGTCGGCTCGAGCCCCGGGGGAGGTCGTGGGCCCACCCGAAAGACCCCCACTCGAAGCGGGCCTGCCACGAGTCGACGGCGGGCATTGCTGTTTGTAGGGGCGATCGCTGCGATCGGTGCGCTGGTGTGGTG
>JBATTM010000205.1:0-3656 GCA_049670545.1 Polyangiales bacterium | reverse complement strand
GTGCAAGCCAAGAACCATCGCATGGGTGCCTCCTCTACTACCTAAGGCTCACTAGAATACATCGGTTTCCGGGTCAGCGGAAGCAGCGTGCCAAGCTCGAGATTATTTGTAAACGATCGTTGATCTTATCATACGTTCGTGTAGAATGTTTCACATGCTCGGTTCAAGCCCACATCATTCGGAAATGGCAAACGAACTAGCCTCCTTCCGTACCGAAGCCGGAGCCAATGAACTGGCGCAGAAGATTGCGGATGCGATGACCGACGACATCGGAATCAACGTCACCAAGTCGCAAGTGATGTCCGCCGCGCTGTGGGACGGCCTGCGGCGTGCGGCCGACAAGCAAGGGGTCGCCCCCAAGAAAGCGCGCAAACGACGGAAATGAAACCGCGCCCGCGGTGGTGGTACACCCGGACGCGCGGTCGGAACCTACGAAGGAGGAACCAACATGGACGGAGATAGCATCACGCGATCACTGATCGCAAGTAAGGCGCCCGCTACTGCCGAACTTGAATGCACTACCTGCGGAGCCACGATGAAGAAGGTGGAATCGTGGGTCGTATTCGAGGAACGCGCATGCTCGTCACGTTGCGCTCAAGAGGCCGCGTTTGCTCACTACGGCCGGGTGACCACGGAAATGCTTGAGCCGATCCGAGAAGTAGTGCTTCGCGTGAAGAACTTCGACGAACAAGAAGCGAACGGCAGGTTCCACGTGTTGCGCGAGAAACTCCTACCAGAATGGTCGGCTGGAAAGGGCTGGAAGCTGGCGCTCGGTGTCGCACCGGAACACCGCTTACACGGACACTGCTTGGGGGACGGGTTTACCTCTTGCGATTCCCCCACGAAGACCGTTTGGGCGCGGAAGCCCCTCGGACACGAGATCGTCGAATCTGCTCTGGTCCGGGAGATGTGCCACGCTTTCGCGAGCGAGGGTGACGACTGGACTGAGGACCGGTGGGCTGAGCACATGCGTGCCGCGGCCAAACGCGCGGCCTCGAACGGCTGGGCCGAAGTGGCGGCAGAGATCCTCGATGAAGTGGGCAGCAATGACCCTGAGGAGAGGGTCGCGCGGCAGGCCAATGAGGAAGTGGTTGGGGAATACGATCCCCTACGCGATCCACGGGTCGCGTTCGCTACGCTGATGAGAGAACCCGACAACCCTCGACCCCTAGTTCGTGTGGCCGTACAGTGCCAAGGGGACGTGAACGAGATGGCGAGAGAGGCCGCGCGGGCAACGTTCAGCGAGCCAATTGTTGCGATACTGCTTGATCCCAATGTCGATGAAAGCGATCTGGCCCAGGCCGACGAAGACGATGGCCTCTATCGAGATCTGCACCTGGCCGCGCACGGTCTCGGCTGCGCGGACGGCGCCAACGACGCATTGCAGCGGGCTGTCGACATTCTGGCGTATGACACGGACTCCAAGGCCCTGGCCGACGCGCTTCGCGCAGCCAGCGTGCGGTGGTAGGCCGGGCCATGCCCCGCAGAGCCACCGCGTCCGTCACCTGTCGCAACGGCAAGTGGTACGCGCGAGTCACGCTCGGGCCCAGTGAACCTCCGAGCTTTGTGCTTCCGACCTGCACCAGTCGGGACGAGGCGGCCAAGCGAGGACACGTTCTTTCGAACCTCGCGCAGCAACTCCGAAACGCAGGGCATGCCGATCTTGCTCCGCAGTTTCTTCGACGGGCCGCGGAGCGTGACGGCAAGGCGCTCGATGCCGTTGTCGAAGCGGTGCACAGACTGTGCGCCGGGCAGGTCGCGGTGCCGAGCAAGGACAAGCGCGAGGTTACGTTCCAGGAGTTCGGGGAGCAGTGGACGAAGGGCGAGCTCCACAGGAAGTGGCCCGACCATATCAAGAAGAAGAAGACTCACGCGGACGATCGCGGTCGACTGACGCTCCACATCTATCCGGTCGTCGGCGACGTACCCCTGGTGAGATTCACCATCGACCACGCTGAGAACGTGATGAGGGGCCTCCCCCAGACGATGGCCCCTCGGACACGACGACAGATCGCACAGGTCATGCACCGTGTCCTGGCCATGGCCGTGTTTCCTGCCCGGATCATTTCGGCGAACCCGCTACCTCCTGGCTTCCTCCCGACCCCGAAGGACAAGAAGGCCGTCACGTACCTCTACCCCGACGAAGATCTCGCCCTCCTCCAGTGCACCTCGGTCCCCCTCGGTTACCGCGTGCTCTACGGCTTTCTCACCCGGGAAGGCATGCGCCGGAGCGAAGCGGATCAACTCGCATGGCGCGACATCGACCTCGAGCGGGGCGGGGTCACGCTCGATGAGAATAAGACCGACGACCCGAGGGCTTGGGCGCTCGACCCGGGCGTGCGTGCCGCCCTCACGGCTTGGCGGAAGCGTTGCGGGGAGCCTACTGGCGACGCGCCCGTCTTCATCGACGAGGTCGGGCGGCCCCTGAGCCTAGCGCGTATCGCCGAGAAGCTCCGGGGGCATCTCCGCGCCGCGGGGGTGACCCGGGCGGCTCTCTACACCCGTACCGCCGCTCGACAGCCCATTCGCGCGCATGACCTTCGGTCCACGTTCGTGACCGTGAGCCTGGCGAGTGGCCGGAGCGAGGCATGGGTGTCGGATCGCACCGGACATCGGAGCAGTGTGATGATCAATCGCTACCGCCGCGCGGCCCGTTCACTTGCTGAGCTCGGACTCGGGACCCTGTCGTCTCTTCACGAGGCGATCCCCGAACTGGCGGTTCCTTTTGAAACGGAAACGGAAACGGAACCGCGGAATACCGAACCGCTCGCCTCAACGGACCGCGTTTCACAATCCAGCGCAAAACACTGGTCAACCTTGGCGGAGGAGGAGGGATTCGAACCCCCGGATGGTTGCCCATCAACGGATTTCAAATCCGCCGCCTTCGACCGCTCGGCCACTCCTCCGTGAGGGGCCGCTTTAGCACAGGGTCTGTGAGTCGTCCCCCTTCCCACGGAGGGTGATCATGCCCTATATTCACCGGCCCAAGGTGAAGGGGAGTTTCCCGAAGAATGAGGTGATGCCGTGGCGATAGATTCGATTCCGAACCGACTGATTCAGCAGGGTAAGAAGAACCCGCACAACCCGGCGTACTACGTGCGCGAAGGGGGGGCGTGGACCCCGACCAACTGGGGGACGTACGCGGGAGAGGTCGTGCAAGCCGGCCGCGCGCTGATCGCCCTCGGCTTCGAGCCTGGCCAGACCGCATGCATCCTTGGTTTCAACCGTCCCGAGTGGGTGATCATGGACATCGCGGCGATGGGCGTCGGGGGCGCACCGGCCGGGATCTACACCACCAGTTCACCCGCCGAGGTCTGTTACATCCTGTCACACGCCGAAGCGCCGATCATTGTGTGCGAAGACGCAGGGCAGTGGGAGAAGGTCGAGGCAGAGCGAGCCAACATGCCCAGCCTGAAGCACGTCGTGATGATGAAGGGCGCGCCTTCGATCGCCGACGACATGGTGATGTCGTGGGATGAGTTCATGGCGAAGGGTGACGAGGTCGACGAGAAGGCATACTACGACCGCGTCGACGCCCTCGAGCCCAACGCCCTCGCCACGCTGATCTACACGTCGGGCACGACGGGCCCGCCCAAAGGCGTGATGCTGAGCCACAACAACCTGGCGTGGACGGCCGGGAGGGCGATTGAGATCGT
>JBATTM010000204.1:0-11317 GCA_049670545.1 Polyangiales bacterium | reverse complement strand
ACGATCGACGCCAGAAAGCCTCGGTTGGCCTCTTTCCGGGGGATGAGTCGCCCATCGATTCGATAGCGAACGACGACTTTCTCGTCTGTTGGTTCGATGTGAATGTCTGACGCGCGCTCCTTGACCGCGGTGTAGAACAAGTTGTTCACCCATCGAATTACGGGTGCCTCGTCGGTCATGTCGATGAGGTCGCGAAGCTCTTCGACTTCTTCTCCCTCTTTGGCCTCGGCGAGGGCCGTCTCGTCTTTGCGCTCGTAGACCCGGTTGATCGCGTCGTCGATCGTTTCCTCAGATGCGGCTACGGGAACCACGACCTTGCCAAGCAAGATGCGGAGGTCGTCGATCGGGAAGGGATCGAGTGGATTGGCGACGGCGACTCGCACTGCATCCTCCGTATCGCTGAGCGGGAGCACACGATTTTGCCGCGCGAAGTTGATTGGAACGCTGTCGATGAGGTGCTCCGGGATCTGCTCGGTCTGAATCTTCTCGACGAACTCCATGCCGACCTCGTCAGCGAGCGCCCGCACGAGCTTGTCGTCTTCCACCGCCCGGCTGGCGATGAGAAAGTCTCGAAGGTCCACAGCGCGTTCGGACGCGTTCGCGAGCGCTTCCTCCAAACGATCCGGCTCGAGGGCGCCTCGCCGAACCAGGATCTCGCCGATGTAGCGTTGCTCGAGACTCATTCTTCGATCGTCTCCTCGATGGCCAGGTCTGCTTCTGACTCCTCGACGTCATCGGGTTCTGCGGGGGGCGGTTGCTCGACCGGCTCCTCTTCGGACGCCGTATCCTCGGACTCGGCTTCCGTCTCAGGCTCGATGACCTCCGGCTCCTCGGGGACGGCCCCAGGCTCGGGGTCGGGGGCCACATCGGGGTCGTCCGGGATCACGATGGGTGGGGGTGGCGCACCCCCGCCTTCCTGAACGTCCGCGGCGGTCGGCTCTTGCGCCCGACGCTCGATCTCTTCGAATGCCCCCGCACCGTTCGGCCCGATGATCAGCGTCTCCTCCTCGAGCTGTGGCGTCGCGGCCACGTACGACCCGATCGGTTCGCGTGGCACGTGATCGGGCGGTGGTTCTAGTTCTGCTGCCGCGGCGAGTCGAATCTCCTCCTCGACCGTGTCGATCTCGTTGATGATCTCTGAGACCACGCCACGGGTTCGCGAGTAGTCGATGTGCGGTGTGAACTTGTCTTCTCCGAAGACGAAGTACCGATCGATCATCTGCTGACGTTCCTGCATCTTGCGTTCGAAGATCTCTCGCAAGTCGCCCGGATCGCGAATGATGTAGGGCGTCAGTATCAATAACAGGTTGGTCTTGCGCTTCGACTTGTTGGTCTTGCGGAACAGGGCTCCGAGAATCGGGATGTCGCCGAGAACGGGAACTTTGTCTTCCGTGTTCTGGATCGCGTCGCGCATCAGGCCACCGATGACAATCGTCTGTTGGTCGCGAACCATGACCTCGGTTCGTGCGGTACGCCTGTTGATCGAGACGACGCCGAGTGTGCCCGAGGTAGCCCCTTGCTCCGAAATCTCTTCTTCGATTTCCAGCCGAACTTCGTTGTTCGCGTTGATGTGCGGGACCACCCGAATCGTCGTGCCGACGTCCTGCCGTGCGACGCTTCCAAGGCCTCCACCAAGTCCGGCGAGCGCACCCAGGTCCTGCCCACCCTGGCCTGCGGCGCCGATTGCGCCGAGGCCGCCGAGACCAGCGAACGTGCCGGGGGCCACGCCGTTGGTCTGTAGAGGAATGTTCTCCCCGACGCTGATCTCTGCCTCGGTGTTGTCGATTGCGATGATGTGCGGTGTCGAGAGCACGTCGGCGTCGCCGGTCGACGCGAGAGCAGTGACCACGACACCGAACCCGGGAACGGAAAATCCGACCAACTGCTGCGAGTTTTCAATCGTCGGCCCACGGACGCCAAGCGCTAGCCCCGTCAGGTTGTTCTGGGTGAGGTCGATAGACGACGGTGCGTTGAAGCCTGCGACCGTGAGCGACCCGTCAGTCGGGAAGTTGCCAGCGCCTCCGTGAAACGCGAACCCGAGCTCGGAAGTGCGCTCGACCCCGAGCTCCATCACCACGGCTTCGATGAACACCTGCTTTCGCGGGGCGTCGAGGCGTTCGATTACCCGCTTCAACGCAGTATAGTCGTGGAGCGACGATGTAATCACGAGGGCGTTGGCGGGTTCGTAGGCGGTGACGGCAACCGATCCCTCGAACAGGGAACCCGAGACCGCCTGTGTTGCTGCCTGTCGCTGTGCCGCGTTTCTTCCTGCGGCACCACGTGCTGGTTGCGGATTCGACGCGCCGACCAGCGCAGTGAGGGCGCCTGCGATGTCCGCGGCGGCACCATGCTGTACGTAGTGTACGTGAATTCGCCCCTCGCCCTCGAGGGGAACGTCGAGCTGGCGAATCATTTCGAGGATTCGAAGGTACGCGCGCTCGGTCGAAATGATGATCAAGGAGTTGGTTCGCTCATCCGCGATGATGTTGCGCAGCGCGGAGTCACCCGTGGTTTCTCCAATGATCGAGGGTACCCCCGCGGCCTTCTTTGCGGCCGGGGAAGTCCTCGGGGCCGGTTTCTTTGGCCCGGCGGAAGCACCTTCCGCCGGGAAGATCTCCAGGAGGCGCGCCGCAAGATCCGACGCGTTCGCGTGATGAACCGGTTCGATCCAAGTCTGAGTGCCACTTCTTGGGAGATCGACGGCGGCGATCAAGCGAAGCATACGACGGATGTTCGCCCCTGTATCTGTCAGGATCAGCATGTTCGTGGGGCCGTAAGAAGTGAGATTCGCCTCTCTAGATGCGAAGCGTGACAGCAAGTTGGTGATGTCCTCGGCCGAGACGTTCTCGAGGTGATGGATCCGAGTCACGAAGCGGTCGGACGCAGGGACATTCGACCCATCTTCGTACAGGGGGATGGTGCTTCGCTCGACCCCTGCGAGCTCTTCAATCTTCAGGTATCGCCCGGCAGGGACCACCGTGTACCCGTTGACCTCGAGCACCGATAGAAACGCCTGATACGCTTCAGCGACGGTGACCTTAGTCGGGGCGAAAACGGTCGCTTTGATCGCGCGTAGCTTGCTCGGCAGGATGAAGCGCCTACCGGTCATGTTGGAGATCAGGCGGACTAAGTCAGGAAGCTCAGCCTCCTCGAGGTTGAAGGTGACCTTCGTTCGCGGGGACATTGCTTGGAACTCGACGCCCGTCTCGAACTGCGGCAGCTCGAGATCCTCGGTTCCTTGGACCACCGTATCGACTTCCTCCTCGGGCGCACCCCCTGACTTCTGAGTCGGGGCTGGACGAATGGGCACGGGTTCACTCGGGACGCGGACCGGTGGCGTCGGCGTGTTGGGTTTTGTGTCGTCGTCCTGTGCGATCGCGTCATGTCCCGTCATGAGCAGCAATGAGCCAGCAACCAAACACACAAGCTGTTTTCGTATCTTCACGATGATTTCCCGTCCCGGATTCCCTGCGACCACCTCATTGAATGTTGTATTCAATGGACATCTCTTTGTTCTGCCTCTTCACGGCGAGGCTGAGCGCGTCCGCAGACCGCAAGCTCGTGTACGCTTCGAGCGCCGTATCTGGGCTCGTCATGTCGAACCCGTTGATCGTGCGAAGCATGTCGCCGTTTCGAATGCCCAATTTGCCGAGCAAGCTCGTTCGGCGAATACCGTAAAGCTTCATGCCGACGACTCGACCGTTCTCCTCGTGCGGAATCACGCGGGCGGTCTTCATGAGGCTTCCCTGGTTGGACAGCACCTTGTCGACGAGGCTTCGCTGAATGTTGTACTTCGTGTCGCTGATCTTCTCGATCCCGTCCCCGAGTTCTTCCGGGGTGAGCCCCGCACTTCGATCGTTGACGCGTTTAGGCTTCTCTGCACGCGCGGGAGCGGGGAGGGTGGGTCGGTCCGGTTGCTCTTCTTCAGAGAACATCGAGAGCTCGCAAACCCCAGTACCCGACTGGACGACGACGCTCGAAGCGCGTACGGCGAGAATCGGCCAGCCGGTGACGCTCGAACCTTTTCGGTAGAGCAACGTCTCTCGCGACGTTCCCGTGCTTTCAGAGATCGCAGCGAACGACCAGTCAGGTGTCTTCGGCGAGACGACCGTGCCCACGAGGCGCAAGGTTCCGTTGCACGTCGGCGCCTCCTGAGTGGGGTCCCAGTCCCCATCGGTGGTCACGCCGGGTGTTCCGGTAGTTGCTACGGGCTCGAGTGTCAGATCGCCGCGCGCTGAGTCGAAGATGTTGCGCCTAAGGATGATTCCAGCGTCTCGACGACGCATGAATTCGGGGCTCGCAGTGGGAATCCTGCTCCTCGTTCGGGCGGCGTCGGCCTCGTTCTTGTCGAGAAGCCGGGCCGCAAGAACGCGAGTCGTGCCCTGCGCCAGGAAGAAAGCGCAGAGGGCGAGCGTTGCCAGAATGATCGCCGTTGAAAATCGCTGTTCGCGGGAAGTTGCCACCGGTCGGTAGTAGAGCAACCCCCGTGCCGCTTTTGATCCCCGGAAATCCTAATGATATCAAGGGCAATCGCCGCGTGGCCCCACTGTGGCCGAGACAACGTGGCGGGCCAGACGAGGCACAATTGACAAGTTGACAGAACGGGCTGCAACGGTGCTCAGGTGGGTTCGTCTCCCTTTTCGGCCCCGAGCTTCCGGTAGATGGTTCGCGCAGAGATCCCGAGGAGTTGCGCGGCGAGTTGCTTGTCGCCGTCGGTGTGCTGCAGCGTGCCGTGGATCACCCTGCGCTCGACCTCGCTGAGTGGGGTGCCAACGGGAAACGTGAACACGTCTACCTGGGGTTCAGCGCGCGCGACCGGGTCGGGCAGGTCGGCGAGCTTGATCACACCGCTCGTGTTGAGAACGACGGCGCGCTCGATCACGTTTTGGAGTTCGCGGACGTTTCCGGGCCAGTCGTACGCCACGAGTTGCTGCAGCGCGTCTCTATCGACGGCCAGGGTGCCCTTGTTGTTTTTCGCACCGTACGTTTCGACGAAGTGCTCGGTCAGTAGGGGAATGTCTTCGTGACGTGCGCGCAACGGCGGACTCGTCAGAGCGATTACGTTCAAGCGGTAGTAGAGGTCTTCGCGAAAGTCCCCCGCCTCGACCGCCGCGTGTAGGTCGCGGTTGGTGGCGGCGATCAAGCGAAAGTTGGCCTTCTTGGTCTGGCCGCCCACGGGTTGATACTCGCCTTCCTGCAACACGCGGAGGAGCTTGACTTGCACAGCACCCGACAACTCGCCGATCTCGTCGAGGAACAACGTGCCGCCATCTGCTTCGGCGATGCGACCATCGCGACGTGCGACCGCCCCCGTAAAGGAACCTTTTTCATGCCCGAACAGCTCACTTTCGACGATCGTTTCCGGGAGCGCGGAGAGATTGACACCCACGAATTTCCCTCGTCCACTGCGCTCGTGGATGTAGCGCGCCAAGAGCTCCTTGCCGGTTCCACTCTCGCCGAGAATGAGGACGTTGGCGGTCGAGGGTGCCGCCTGCGTTGCGATTTCGAGCGCGTGGCGGAGCGCTAAGGCCGACCCGACGATCGTTCGATCGCTCAGTGTGGAAAGTCGCTGCCGCAGGCTCTTGTTCTCGACGACGAGCTGGTGGCGCTCCGCAGCTTTGCGAACCGTCTTCACCATCTGGATTCGCTTGAGGGGCTTCTCGACGAAATCGTACGCACCGGCGCGCATCGCATCGACCGCTTTTTCGACGGTACCGAACGCCGTCATCAGAACGACCTCGACATCGGGGACCACCGTCTTGAGAGCTTTGACAAGCTCGATCCCGCTCATCCCTGGCATCATCAAATCACTGACGACGACGTGAACCGGGTGGTGCCGACATATCTCGAGTGCGTTCTTGCCGCTGTTGGCTGTGACCACGGCGAACCCCTCTCGCTCGAAGATCCGGCGGAGCGACTCGATGTTCGGGGCTTCGTCATCGACCACGAGGACGGAGATTTCGGACGGTTCATTGCTCACTGCTGGAGACTCCTTGACAACGGAGTTTGACACTCTGTCAGCAGATGACAAGTAGTCCAGTGAGGAAGATTGGGCATAACTATTCGTAATCATGATGCATTTTTCCATCGGGCTCGCCTCCAAGGGAGCCCACGGTGGAGTGAAGGTGCAAGGCGCGCGCCAGGTTAGAAGGCCAGGGGCAGTTGCGGGCCTGCGCGCCGGCGGGGCGGGGGCACTGTGTCTTCCATGTCCTGCTCGAGCCCCATGCGGCGGCAGTGGGCTGTGAAGAGTTGTTCGATGGCGGCCCATCTGGCGCCTTGGCCGACCATGCGCGCGCCAAACTCGGATGCGGTCTGCTCGGGCCCGCGGACATCGTCGATCGCGTTCATGATTCGACGGTGCCGAAGCGGCAGCGCGTCCGCGACGCGCTCATCGAAGATCGCGCGCACTTCCCGAGGCAGTCGAACGAGTACCTTGAAGGCGCGATTCGCGCCGGCGTCGCGGGCCCTCGTGAGGATCTCTGGAATCTGGTCATCATTGAGACCGGGGATGATCGGCGCGACGCCCACGCCGGTATCAATTCCCGCTTCGGCGAGAAGGCGAAGCGTCTCGAATCGCTTTGAAGGCGGGCTCGCGAACGGTTCGATTGCGCGTGCGTGCTCGTCGTTCGCGAAGGGGATGCTGAGGGTGACGCGACATGGGGCGCGCTCGCTGAGCCTCTGAAGGACGTCGATGTCGCGGCGGACCAGCTTCCCTTTCGTGATGATCGAGACCGGGTTCTCGTAGTCGACGCACGCCTCGAGGCAGCCTCTTGTCAAGCGGTAGTGAGCCTCGAGCGGCTGATAGCAGTCGGTGTTTCCCGACAGCGCGATCAACTCGTTGCGCCAAGACGGCTTCTTGAACGTGGCACGCAGCCGCTCGACGATGTTGATCTTGACGACGATCTCACGCTCGAAATCCGTCCCGGCGCCGAAGCCCAAATAGGGGTGCGTCTGGCGCGCGTAGCAGTAGGCGCAGCCGTGAAAACAGCCTCGATAGGGATTGAGGCTCCAGCGAAACCCGATATCGGGGCTCTTGTTCTCCGCCAGAGCCGACTTTGCTTCTTCTTCGTGAACGTGGAGGTCAGCCGGCGGCGGGGCCCCTTCCCAGTCGATGTGGGCCAATTCAAACCGGTTCGGTGGATTGTTGCGAGGCGATGGCACTGAACAGATGTATACCCCAGACTCATCTGGGCGACCAGCCCCTCAGTCCGCGTACGGGATCGCCTCGCACCTCTCATGCGCGCCGTGCCAGCGCATCAGTGTGGTTCGCGGCTTGCCGTCTTCGTCGTAGCCGATCAGTGCGTACGTCAGCCCGCTGTCTTGGCCGAGGTACTGCAGGTCGAGGTTGATCATCTTCACCCACGTTCCCGTGTTGACTAGAATCCGGTCGTTCGGGAGCTGAAGGTATCGGGGGCCGTGGCTGTGCCCGACGATCAAGGTGTGGGCACCACGAATCTTGTTGAGCGCGTGGATGGCCTGCTCGTCGTAGCTTCCGCTGGTCACTTCGAAGACCTCGTCTCGAAGCAGTCGCGGAAAGTTCATGATTCGCTCCCGCCACGCCTGAATCGTGAAGATACGGTGGCGAAGAAAGTACACCGTGGAGCGCCAGACGAACTTGAAGACGAACCGGGGATCGAGCAACAGCGAGGACCAGAGAAAGCGCGCGAGAGGCTGAATCCGGTCCACGTGGCTTCGGATCTCCTTGAGCGGATTCATCACCTCGAGGATCCACAGGCTTCCCCAGGGAAGGGCCAGTATCTCCGTGCCGTCTCGCCGTTTGCGTGTGATCTGCGAGTAGTCGACGCGATGGATACGCTCGAACTGATGACCGTGGCGAATCTGAATGCCCTCAGGCAGATAGTACGTATCAGATGATGTCACGAAGGTGACGCGTTCTGAAGCGACCCCTGGTGCGACGTACCGACAGAAGAGTTCCTGAACGCCAGGGAACCAGAAGTCGAGGTCGTGGTTGCCCGGCAAGTAGGTCACTTGGTTGTTGGGGCCCTGTAGAAACTCCTTGATCGCCAGGACAAACTTCGGGTGTCCATCCAAACACTGTTGGAGCTTCGCGATCGCGATCTCCTCGGTGACTTCCGTTGGCCATCGGTCTGCGATCTTGACCTTCAGAAGGTCGAAGATGTCCCCGTTGAGAATGAGCTCGATGCTGCCATCTGCGCCGGCCAAGTCGTCGTAATGCGCGAGTAGCTCGGCGAATCGATCATCGTGAATGAAGTCTTCGAACGGGTTCGGCTGACCTCGCCGAGTCCCCGTACCAAGATGCAGGTCACTGAGTACGATTCGGTGAAGCTTCACCCCGAGCTACCTCGCATCGTGGGTAACGCGAAGTGAGGCTTGGGGGCAACTTCCTACAAGCCGCTCGACTTCAGACTCTGATCTTCTTCTTCTGTGAGGGGGAGATGAAGACCACACTCCCGCTTCTTACCGAGGATTCGCCCGTCGCGAGGATCCATGTCGTTGGTAGTGGGGATGGTCGAATGGTGGTCTCCGATCGAGCGGTAACCTTGCGCGACCAGCGGGTGGTGCGGCAGGTCATGTTCGTCCATGTAGGCTTCGACGTCGTCCGCGCTCCAACGGAGGATCGGATGAAGCTTGATTCGCCCGTTCTGTCGGTCGACGCGCCGTAGGCTTGCGCGGTGCTCGGTCTGCTCCGCGCGGAGGCCGGCCATCCATGCGTCCGCGGCGAGCTCGTCGAGCGCACGCTGCATCGGCTCGACCTTGTTGATCTGCAGGTAGCGCTGCACGCCATCCTCGCCCTGTTCCCAGAGCTTGCCGTAGAGCGCCTCCTGCCGCGCCGCAGACATCGAGGCGCCGTAGAAGTGAACGTCGAGGTCCAGACGCTTGATCAGATCGTCCGCAAATTGGTACGTCTCCGCGAACAGATGACCCGTGTCGATGCAGATGATCCGCGTTCGTGGCGCTACTTGCTGGATGAGGTGGAGCATGACGGCGCTCGTGGCGCCGAAGCTGGTGGATGCCACGAGTCGGTCGCCATAGCGGGCCTTCGCCCAGCCGATCAGCTCCGCGGCGCTCGAAGTCTCGAGGGCGCGGTTGTGTCGGTCCAACTCAGTCTCGACTGTGGCGACGGCAGCTTCCATGACGGCTCGGAGTAACTTGACAAGTCTGGTGCGGGTTTGCAATCCGTCCAGCCCAGCTTCCAGCATCTAAGCACGTTTGCCGACGAAAATCGCCGTTTTTCGAGCATCGGCCACGAGTAAATACCCGATAAATTTAGTAAAGAATCACCGAAGGGTGACGAATTCTTCGGCAGACGTCGGATGGATACCGATCGTGGCGTCGAAGACCGCCTTGGTCGCCCCTGCCTTCATGGCGACCGCGAGCCCCTGAATGATGTCGGCGGCGCCGTGGCCCGCCATGTGACAACCGACCACGACGTCGTTCTCCGCGTCGACCACCAGCTTGATCATCGTTCGCTCTTTCCGCGTACTCATCGCTCCCTTGAGCGGTGTAAACACGGATCGATAGACGCGGACATCTTGGCAGCGATGCCACGCTTCGTGCTCGGCCAGCCCAACGGTCGCCAGCTCGGGCTGGCAAAACACCGCCGTGGGAATCCCGAGATAGTCGATGCGGAACTTTCCCTCCCCGAAGAACCGGTGTGCAAAGTGCATTCCCTCCGCGATCGCGACCGGTGTGAGTTGTACGTGGTCGGTGACGTCCCCAACCGCATGAATCGATGGCACCGAGCTCGTGTAGTCCTCGTCTACGACGATTCCACCGCGTGTTCCTGTCTCGACGCCGAGCGCTTCGATTCCGATTCCCTTTGAGTTGGGCGTGCGGCCGATCGCGAACAAAGGAAAGTCAGTGGGGAGCGCTTCACCGCTGTCAAGCTCTGCGACGACGGCTCCGTCGGCTTCCGAAAGCTCGAGTACCTGCGTATTGAGCAGGATGCGCACGCCCTTGTTCTCGAGCTCTTCGTGCAAGTGACATCGCAGGTCTTTGTCGAACCCGCGTAGGATCTCCTCGCCACGGTGAACGAGCGTGACTTCGACCCCAAGCGCGCAGAAGACCGAGCTCAGTTCGAGCGCGATGTAGCCGGCACCAACGACCATCATCCTCTTGGGCAACTCGGGCAGCGAGAAGACAGCGTTGGAAATCTTGGCGAGGTGAGCGCCTGGAATCTCGGGCTCTAGGGGTCGGCCACCGGTCGCGATCAAGATCCGTTCCGCAGTCTTGTCTTCGTCCGCGACGCGAACACCATGGGGGCTCGTGAGAGTCGCATGGCCGTGCAAGAGGTCTACGTTGGCGCGGTCGAGCACGTCGCCATAGATCCCGTTGAGGCGTGCGATCTCACGGTTCTTGTTTTCGACGAGGGTGCCCCAGTCGAAGGCGTGGTCGCCCGACCACCCGTACCCGCGAGCGTCCATGAGGTCGTATGCGAAATGCGACCCGTACACGAAGAGCTTTTTTGGAACGCACCCTACGTTGACGCAGGTGCCACCGAGGCGGTCCATCTCGCAAATGGCGACGCGCGCGCCGAGCTCACTGGCGATTCGCGCTGCCCGTACGCCGCCCGAACCCGCCCCGATGACGATCAAATCGTAGTCATGTCTTGCCATGGTGTTGGGCCGAGTTATGGCCCAACCGACGCGGAATCACCAGCTCGCGAATTCGCGAAGCGCCTGGACTGCGCTGATCTCGGTGCAGCCCGCTTGTAGCAAAGTCATGGCTCCGTCTTCGCTCACGCCGACATAGTGCTCTCGCACCTCGTCCGGCATCAGCGGCACGAGCCTCTTCTCGACGCTCGCTTTGGCGAGCAAGGCGTTGAGGGCGCGAACCAACGCGCGAACCGCGACGGTGCCCGTGTCTCCCTGATCGTCTTCTTCGTCGGTGATCGCGCTGAAGTGTTCGCCGGCCCGCAGCACCAGGGGCCCATCCTCAGCACCGATGCGTTGCAGCGTCACCGATGCGATTTCCGTATTGAGAGTCGCGAGCTTTGCGACAATATCGTGCGCGGTGACGAGCAAGTCAGCGTGATGGGAGAAGAACCGATCCGCGACGCGGCGCCGCACTGCCACGCCGATGTCTTCGCCAACTTCGTAGTACCGCTCGAGGATCTCCATTCGCCTGGAATCCACGCGTTCTTCGCTCAGGGACGCCGCGATCGACTGCAGCTCGTCGGAGTCGAACTCCTGCGCCAACCCCGCGGCGTTGAGAATCTTCACGAACTCTTCGTCGCGTGGCGAATACCCGGCGCCTTCGTGCTCGACGTGGAGGTCGATCACGGGTGGATGCACCGACTCTTTCAGCGACGCGCTCATGAACCCCTGGTTTAGTG